>NZ_QTXV01000050.1:0-23072 GCF_003461825.1 Prevotella sp. AM42-24
TTATACTGGCTTATAATTCAGAAATTTTATCTAAATTTGCAAACAACTATGTGCTCTTTTCTCAGGAAATAGCACATTTAAATATCAACTGAATAACGGAAAAGATGAAATATGCTTTAGTTACAGGAGCGTCAAGAGGTATTGGAAAAGCCGTGGCTTTACGACTTGCCAAACGGGGCTTCTGCACGATTATCAATTACTTGAACAACCATGAGGCGGCGGAACAGGTAAAACGGGAAATTGAACAAGAGGGCGGCTATGCTGAACTCCTGCCCTTTGATGCGTCTCAGCCTCAACAGATAGAGGCTGCCATAGACCAATGGGAATCTGCACATCCTGATGAGTGGATCTCCATACTGGTAAATAATGCTGGTATCAGAAGGGATAATGTCATGTTCATGATGTCCAACGATGACTGGCACGATGTTCTCGACACCAACCTCAACGGGTTCTTCTATATCACCCGCAGACTCTTGAAACACATGATGCCCCGCAGACATGGCGGTCGTATCATCAATATGGCTTCGCTCTCAGGTATCAAGGGAATGGCTGGACAGGTAAACTATAGTGCTGCGAAGGCTGCACTCATCGGTTCTACCAAGGCGCTGGCACAGGAGGTGGCGCCCCGCAACATCACGGTGAATGCTGTGGCTCCGGGATTCATCGCTACAGACATGACAAAGGAGTTGCCTGAAGATGAACTGAAAAAGATGATTCCTGCAAGAAGATTTGGCAAGGCAGAAGAAGTGGCTGCCTTAGTTGATTTCCTTGCCTCTGACGAAGCGGCATACATCACAGGAGAAGTCATCAACATCAATGGGGGTCTCTACACATAATATATATATACTACAAGATAAATGGAAAGAAGAGTTGTCATTACAGGAATGGGTATCTGGTCTTGCCTTGGCACAGATCTGGATACGGTCAAGGAATCATTATACGCAGGAAAATCGGGCATCGGAATCCAACCGGAACGATTGGAATACGGCTACCGTTCGGCTTTGACCGGTATAGTGGAGGAACCTGTCATTACCAAACAAATGCTCGACCGCCATACGCGTGCCGGAATGTCTGAAGAGGCTAAATATGCCTATATGGCAAGTGTTCAGGCTTTTCAGCAAGCCGAGATTTCGGATGAGTATCTCCGGGAAAATGAGGTGGGATGTATTTTCGGCAACGATTCTTCTGCCAAACCCGTCATCGAAGCTGCCAAAATCATGGATGAGAAACATGATTCTGCCATGCTCGGATATGGCATCATCTTCCAGTCGATGAACTCTACCGTCAACATGAATCTCAGTACCATCTTCCATCTCCGGGGAATCAACTTCACGGTCAGCTCGGCATGTGCCAGCGGAAGTCATTCCATCGGTTTGGGATATATGATGATCAAACAGGGCTTGCAGGAGATGGTGCTCTGTGGCGGTGCGCAGGAAACCAATTATTACTCCATGGCTTCCTTTGATGCGCTCAGCGCCTTCTCTATCCGCATGGACGAACCTGCCAAGGCAAGCCGTCCTTTCGACCGAGACCGCGATGGACTCATTCCAAGTGGTGGAGCTGCCTCTCTGGTACTGGAGGATTACGAGCACGCCAAAGCACGAGGCGCCAACATTCTTGCGGAAGTGGTGGGATATGGTTTCTCCAGCAATGGTGGGGGAATCAGTCAGCCATCAGACGAGGGTAGTGTCGTCGCCATGAGCCGTGCGCTGAAATCTGCCAACGTGACGGAAGAGGATATTGACTACATCAACGCTCATGCCACCAGTACACGACAAGGCGATATGTATGAAGCAATCGCCCTCGACAGAATGTTCAACGGCAGACATGCGCTGATTTCTTCTACCAAGGGAATGACCGGGCACGAATGCTGGATGGCGGGAGCTTCGGAGATCGTTTACAGTACGCTGATGATGCAGAACAATTTCGTGGCTCCTAACGTGAACTTTGAAAATCCAGACGAATATTCCGAAAAACTCAATATTGCGACAAAGACGGTAGATACGGAAATCAATACCGTACTGAGCAACAGTTTCGGTTTCGGAGGAACCAACTCGGCTCTGGTCATCAGAAAATTCAAGGAATAACTATTTCTGAAAAGAAAAAATAAGCAATCATTATGAATCTATTCAAGTCAGAAAGCGACCGCTATTCACAGGAGCAGTTATCTGCCCGTGAAGCTCAGCGACAAGCAGAATTCATCGCATGGGGACCCGTCATCTTCCAGGTTTCCAGACTCATGCTGAAATGGGGTATTCTGGAGGAAATCAGAAACAGTCATGACGGACTGACCCTGGAAGAACTGGAAGGGAAAACCCGCCTCTCCCAGTATGCGCTCAAGATTTTGCTGGAAGCTTCGCTTAGTGCTGGTATCATACTGATAGACAAGGATTCTGACCGCTATACGATTTCGAAGACGGGGTGGTTTCTGCTCACGGATGCTGCTACCCGGGTAAATATCGACTTCAATCATGATGTGAATTACCAGGGATTGTTTTATCTGGATGAAGCCTTGGAGACCGGGAAACCTGCCGGGCTGAAGACTTTAGGCAACTGGCCTACCATCTACGAGGGATTATCTCAGCTTTCTCCGCAGGTACTGGAGAGCTGGCTCAATTTCGATCACTTCTATAGTGACCATTCTTTCGACAAGGCGCTGGAAATCGTTTTCTCCAAAGATACGAAACATCTGATGGATGTGGGTGGAAATACAGGGGAATTTGCGCTCCGTTGTGTGGATGGCAACCCACAGGTAAATGTCACCATCGTTGATCTGCCCGGACAGATAGGAATGATGAAGAAGAATATTGAGGGAAAAAAGGGAGCTGACAGAATCCATGGTTTTCCTACGGATATTCTGAAAACAGAAAACCAGTTCCCTACCCTGAAAGAGATGGCTCCTGCAGAACAGGGCGACAACTGGGATGCTATCTGGATGAGCCAGTTCTTAGACTGCTTTTCGGAGGAAGAAATATACAGCATTCTGTCAAGAGTGAGCCAAGTGATGTCGGAGGATACGACCTTATACATCATGGAGACTTTCTGGGACCGGCAGAAATACGAGACTGCATCGCTCTGCCTGACCATGACAAGTGTCTATTTCACGGTCATGGCGAATGGAAACAGTAAGATGTATCATTCCGACGACATGATCAGACAGATAGAACGTGCCGGACTCAAAGTAGTAGCCATCCACGACGGAATAGGTCACGGCCATTCGATACTGGAAGTAAAAACAAGAAAGTAAACATTCATATAAAATTCGAACTATCACATGGAAAGAAAAGAAATAGAAGAAAAAGTAAGAAACTTCCTCATTGAGGATTTGGAGATTGATGAAGAAAAAATTGCTCCTGAAGCTAAATTGAAGGATGACTTAGGCATAGACAGCCTTGACTTCGTAGATATTGTGGTAATCGTGGAGAAGAACTTCGGATTCAAGATCAAACCGGAAGAAATGCAAGGGGTTACTACCCTCACCCAGTTCTGTGATTATATCGAGAGTAAAGTGGGATAAAAGGGGAAGTGATAAACAAGGATCATTTGATGTGAAGAAGAATACGACTTTCGGTAATGCCTGGATGCATCGCCAACTCATCAACATGCTCAGGTTCGTGGACGAGCGTTTCATCTATGTTTTCGCATGGACGATGATCATGCCCGTCTGTTTACTGCTAAATACCAACCACAGCCGCAGCCATGCTTACCGGTTTTTCCGAAACCGTATCGGTTGGGGCAGATGGAGCTCTGCATGGCACACTTACCTCAACCATTGCCTGTTTGCCACGGTTGTGATAGACCGGTTTGCCATGTTTGCCGGCAAAAGGTTTGATATTGAGCAGGAGGGTGCCGAATATCTGAGAGAGCTGGCTCGCCAAGACGATGGTTTCCTGATGTTCAGTTCACACATCGGCTGTTATGAGGTGGCTGGCTATTCTCTGACTCCGCCTGGAAAACGCTACAACGCACTTGTATATGGAGGCGAAAAAGACAGGATTATGGAGGGAAGACAGGAACAGTTTTCTGAACACAATATCACGATGATTCCTGTAAAAGAGGACATGAGCCATCTGTTCAAAATCAACGAGGCTCTGGTCAACCAGGAGATTGTCAGTATGCCTGCCGACCGGGTGATGGGTTCCTCGAAAACCATTCCAACAGAGTTTTTAGGCAAGACGGCTCATTTCCCATCGGGTCCATTCGCAGTTGCTACGATGCGCAACCTGGAAGTTTTAGCCATCAACGTGATTCGTATTTCCAGAAAGAAGTACAAGATCTTTGTGGTTCCCCTCGCCTATGACAAGCAGGCATCCCGGAAACAAAAGATGGAGCAACTTGCCAAGAAATATGCAGAAGAGCTGGAACGTCTTGTACGACAATATCCAGACCAATGGTACAACTTTTACGATTTCTGGGCAGATAAGAATGCTGAACCATCCATCGCATGATGTAATCAAGATAAAGACATGAATTCAGATATAGATAATCCGGAAGGATTGGAACTCAGCCAAATAGATATACACGAGCTTCTGCCTCAACAAGAGCCGTTTGTCATGATAGACCGGCTCGTCTATTGCGATAAAACCGTCACACTTGCAGAGACAGAAATCAGGAACGACGATATCTTTGTTGAGAATGGACACCTTTCTGCATCTGGCCTGATAGAGAATATTGCACAGACTTGTGCTGCACGGATTGGATATTACAACTATATTCATAAGAAAGGAATCCAGATTGGTTTTATCGGGGCCATACGCAATATGGACATTCTACAGCTTCCACCTGTGGGGGAAATCCTCACCACCCGTGTAGAAGTGAAAGAAGAAGTCTTCGGAATGACCTTAGCAGAGGCAACCGTTTCCTGGAGAAATCAGGTTTACGTAACGACTGAAATGAAAATTGCCGTTAAAGAGTAAAAAGAAAGAAAGATGAAAGAACTGAAAGAATCCAAAGAATTTGAAATACGTTTCAGCGAAGTCGATTCGATGAACGTAGTTTGGCATGGTTCCTACCCGCTCTATTTCGAGGATGCCCGCGAGGCTTTCGGCAAGAAATACGGGCTGGAATACATGACTTTCTTCGATCATGGCTATTTTGCTCCTATCGTAGAACTCAGTTTTCACTATAAGAAGCCTATCAGATATGGAATGCGTCCACGCATCGACATCATCTATCGCCCTACTGAAGCGGCAAAGATTGTGTTCGATTACGAAATCCACGATCAGGAAGACAATTCTCTTATCGCAACAGGTCATTCCGTACAGGTTTTCATGGATTTGAATTACCAGCTCGTTTGGGACAATCCGCCCTTCTATCAAGAATGGAAAGAGAAACATACTAAATGAGAAATGAGAAGTGAGAAATGACAAATGACAAATGAGAAAGACGATAAAATGAGAAATGACAAATGAGGTTGAATCATGGCTTACATTATAGCAGATAATATTATTTCTCCATTAGGGGAAACATCCGAGGAAAATTACCTGTCAGTAAAATCTGGCAGGTCGGGCATCCGTGCTTATGAGCCTGGAACATGCAATATTCCAGAAGGATTCTACGCCTCTCTGCTATTCGAAGACTTCGAGACTTTGACCCTAAAATCTGCACAAAAAGCCATTGCTAATGCGCAAAAGAATATTGAGAATGCGCAAAAGACCATGGGGAATGCGCGACTTGAACTGAAAGGAAAGCGCACAGCTTTTATTCTCAGTTCTACGAAAGGAAATATTGAGGAAAATATTTCCTTGGCTGATTCTGCGCAAAGAATAGCTAACCAGTTGGGAATAGACTCCCAACCTATTGTCGTTTGTAATGCTTGTATTTCCGGACTATCTGCCTTGATTTTGGGCAACAGACTGATAGATTCAGGCCTGTATGATGCTGCCATCGTATGTGGTTGCGATACGCCCCGGCAATTCATCTTGTCCGGTTTTCAATCCTTGAAAGCGCTTTCCCCAGAACCTTGTCGCCCATTTGACATGGAACGGATGGGACTCAATTTAGGCGAAGCTGCTGCTACCCTTATTCTGAGCAAAAATCCTATCCAGGGAAATTCCTGGCGAATGGGGGATGGTTTCATCAGAAATGACGCTTTCCATATCAGCACCCCCTCCAAAACTGCAGATGGTCTGTATCTGTCCCTCCAAAGAACTTTGGAATCCTTCACGAAAGAGATTTCATCCACTTGCAAACAGATAGACATGAAAGAGCATCTGGCTTTCATCAATGCTCATGGTACAGCCACGCTTTTCAATGACCAGATGGAATCTGTTGCCATCGGAAGAGCAGGACTGTCAGATCTGCCCGCCAATGCCTACAAAAGTTTCTGGGGGCATACGATGGGAGCTGCCGGCATTCTCGAAACCATCATCAGCATGAAAGCAATTGATGATGATACGATTTTGGGAACCAGAGGTTTTTCTGAACTGGGAGTTTCCGGGAAAATGAATATCTGTGCTGAAAACCGACCGACAGACAAGAAAGGCTTCATCAAGATGTTGTCTGGATTCGGAGGTTGTAATGCTACAATATGGGCAGCCAAAAACCCAGAAAGAGAGAATATCGCTTTATCGCAAATTGAACAACAGAATCGTGAATTCACGACCACTCACACGATAAGGATTACGCCCGAAGAGGTGATATTGGACCAACGGAAACTTTGGGAAGGAAAGAAGAAACTGGAGGAACAGGAAGGACAGGAACATCATTCTCTCCTGACATCCCTCTACAAACAGAAGATAGGCAACTATCCGAAATTCTACAAAATGGATGGACTCAGCCGCCTGGGATTTGTGGCTTCTGAAATCCTGTTGAATGCAGAAAAGGGAGATACGGACGTAGAAAGGAGAGAAGAGGAAGGGGAAAGGCTACTGGAGGAAAGGGCAATCATCTTTTTCAACCATTCCTCTTCCATCGCCTATGACAGGAACTATAAGGAATCAATAAACGATAAAGACAATTATTTCCCAAGTCCATCCATCTTCGTCTATACGTTGCCCAACATCGTAACGGGCGAGATTGCCATCAGGAATCACTTTCATGGTGAAACCTCCTTCTTCATCCTGCCCGATAAAGACGAAAGGATGATGGAGGAAATCCTACAAGCTTCCTGTCGGGACGCTCAAAGCAAGAGTTTCCTGACAGGTTGGATTGATTATGAAGACGAAAGGCATTTCGAAGCGGATCTGAAGATCAAGAAAATGAGAAATTACAAATGAGAAATAAAATATTAAAATCATATAAATAAAATCGTATGGAAGAATTGATTAAAGAACTCAAGGAGGAAATCATAGAGGCATTAAACCTCGAGGAAATGACTCCTGAAGATATTGATGAGAACGATGCGCTCTTTGGAGACGGACTGGGACTGGACTCGATTGATGCGCTGGAACTCATCGTCTTGCTGGATAAAAAATATGGAATCAAGTTGGCTAACCCTGCTGAAGGTAAGGCTATTTTCAAAAGTATTGCCACGATTGCAGACTATGTGAGCAAGAACAGAAAGAAATGAATATTGCTATCACAGGCGAAGGCATTATTTCTGCCATCGGCACCAATAAAGAGGAAGTGTTGCAGTCTCTGCTCGCCCATAAGTCGGGAATCAAAGAGATGCAATTTCTACAGTCGGTTCATCACGAACTGCCTGTAGGAGAGGTCGCTTTGTCTAATGAGCAAATGAAAAAACGGCTCGGCATTCCAGAAAAACAACTGATGAGCCGCACAGAACTCATGGGAATCCTTGCCATCCGGCAAGCCCTGGAGGATGCTGGAATCGACCTTTCTTCTGTCTCTGCTTCCAACAAGAAGATCGTCCTCGTTTCGGGAACGACGGTTGGCGGAATGGACCTTACCGAACAGAGTTTCAACCCACTCTACGAGCAATTTCAGTCACAGCAGGAAACAAAGGTGGAAGAACTGGCTTTTCTCAACCACCACGATGGAGGCAACTGCACACAGAAGATTGCTGATTATTTCAGAAATGAATCGGCAACAGGACAAAGTGGATTTGATGAATTGACCACCATCTCTACAGCCTGTTCTTCTGCCGCCAACGCCATCATGTTGGGAGCCAAACTATTAGAAACCGGTGAAGCAGACATCGTTGTTGCCGGAGGTTCGGAAGCACTTTCCCGCTTCCATCTCAACGGTTTCAATTCCCTGATGATTCTCGACAAGAAACGCTGCCGCCCATTTGATGCAACCCGCGCAGGACTGAACTTGGGAGAAGGCGCTGCATTCGTTGTCTTGGAATCAGAATCTGCAGCCCGCCATCAAGGGAAAACACCCCATGCTTACCTTACTGGTTATGGCAATGCCTGCGATGCATACCACCAGACCGCTTCGTCTGAGAATGGAGAAGGAGCTTTCTTGGCGATGAAAGAAGCCTTGAATATGGCACACATAGAACCGGAGGACATCCAATATGTAAATGCACATGGTACAGGAACTCCCAATAATGACCAGAGCGAATCCGAATCTCTCAAACGGTTATTTGGCAAAAAGATGCCTTGGATTTCAAGTACAAAATCATTTACCGGACATACTACCAGCGCCTCGGGAAGCATAGAGGCGATCATCTGTCTGCTTGCCATGCAGCATCATTTCATCCCTGCCAATCTCGGTTGGGAAAAACAGATGGAAAACGGTATTATTCCTTGCACAGGCATCGAAAACGTAAGGCTGGAAAATGTACTCTGCAATTCCTTTGGATTTGGCGGAAATGACAGTTCGCTCATTTTTTCTACTCATCCGACAGAAGAGGAAGCAACACAGACTGAAGGGGAAGCAATACAGACAGAAGGAAAGCCTCAACGATCAGAAAGGGAGCCTCAGCAGACTGCCAGCAACATCCGTATTCTTTCAACTGTAGAGATTAACTCAGAAGAGGATTTGTCCGACATCCGCAAATATGTAAAGCCATTAGAAG
Organism: Prevotella sp. AM42-24; assembly: GCF_003461825.1. Taxonomy (NCBI): domain Bacteria; kingdom Pseudomonadati; phylum Bacteroidota; class Bacteroidia; order Bacteroidales; family Prevotellaceae; genus Prevotella; species Prevotella sp. AM42-24. The sequence goes on from NZ_QTXV01000050.1 coordinate 8,927, forward strand.
CCAGGAGAATGGGCAAGATCATGAAAAGTTCATTACTCTCCTCTTTAGAGGCTTTGGAAAAAGCAGGAATAGCCACCCCGGATGCCATCATCACGGGTACAACTTATGGATGTTTGGAAAATAGTGAGAAATTGCTTGTCCAACTGAAAGAAGAAGGGGAAGAAATGCTCAAACCTACTTATTTCATGCAGAGTACCCACAACACCATAGGCAGCAATATTGCGATCAAGACCCATTGTCATGGTTACAACATCACCTATACGCAGGGCGAAGATTCTCTTGACTGGGCCATCCGTGATGCGAAAATGCTATTAGCAAGTGGAAAAGCAAAAACGGTTTTGGTGGGCTGCCATGATGAAAGCACCCCGCTATTAAACCAGTTAAGAACACAGAGTGGAGAAAAAGTCTTGCCTTCCATCCATTCTATAGCGATGGTATTATCATGTGGCGAGTAATATTTTTAGCTATCACGCAGAGCATGCTTTTAGCGGCAGGACAGGTATGTCTGAAGTTTGCCCTACAGAAAATGCATCCCTTCGGTTGGACAAGAGATTTCTGGCTAAGTCTCCTGCTCAACTGGCAGTTTGCCTGCTGTGGACTTTTCTTCGGCGCAGCCTCTCTCCTATGGATGCATATTGTAAAACATTTCCCGCTCAGCGTTGCTTACCCGATGGTGAGCATCACATACATCTTCGGAATGTTGGCAGCCATCCTGTTCTTTCATGAACAAGTGTCGGTCTGGAAATGGTTAGGTATTGGGTTCATCATGATAGGTTGTTGCCTCATCGCAAAATGATGCCTCATCAGTATGGGTTCATCGCAAAATAGATTAAACGAATAATAGATATTCAAGATGAAAAAGTTATTGTTTTTAATCATGTTTATCAGCTTATGCCTTTCTTCCATCTCTGCCCAGCAGAAGGTGAACGAGGCACAAGTCAGGCAGCAGATAGGCGCTGTTGCTTCCCGCATGAAGTCGATGCAATGCGATTTCGTACAGACCAAGCATCTCAGAATGCTCAATGAGAAAATGGTTTCGCGGGGCAAGATGTATTACCAGCAGGGCAACAGACTCAGATGGGAATACACCTCTCCTTATGCTTATACATTTGTAATCAACGGTTCCAAAGTTCTCATCCGGCAAAATAAGCGGAGCGATGTGATCAACGTGAACCAAAGCAAGATGTTCAAGGAAATAGCCCGCATCATGATGAATAGCGTCGTGGGAAATTGCCTCAACGACAAGAGGGATTTCAAAGTAGTACTTACCGGTTCTTCTTCTGAATACATCGCCACGCTCTATCCTCAACAGAAACAGATGAAAATGCTGTTTCAAAAAATCATACTCCATTTTCATAAAACAAGATCTGTGGTTACCCGGGTGGAACTCATAGAGAAAAAGGGAGACAGAACGATTATTGAACTGAAAAATATCAAGACCAATGCTGCCATCAATACGAAAGTTTTTCAAGTCAATTAGTCTTTGTGGACTCTTTTCTATGAGTCTTCTGGGACTCTTTTCCCTATTTCCCCTCCTACCCATTTCAGCCCAAGACATCGCAGACCAGCATCCTTTACCCGACAGTATCGGGAGCAAGATGAAATATAATGCGTCGATTGAGATGAAGAAAGGTTATCTGAGCGGAATTTGCATACTGATAAGAGATAAGGACGGCTACAAGGGAAGCATTTTCAATGAATTTGGAATCTCAGTTCTCGACTTTACCTACCAGCCGGTCACAGGAAAAGTGAAACTGGAAAATGTCATCCAGTTGCTTGACAAATGGTACATCAAACGCCTGCTCAAGCAAGATCTCTCCCAGGTTATCAAAAACCTTCAAAATGGCATTTCCATATACGATAATAAAAAATACAAAATCCATTATCAATTCACAGAAATGGAAGAAACAATGGAGGATAAAGAGAATATGGAGGATAAAGAAAGAATGGAGGAAAAAGAGGAATTGGAAGAAAAAGAGGAATTGGAGGAAAAAGTGGATAAAAAACAAAAATAAACAGGACGATGCAACTGAAAAATCATCTTTATACAATTGTCGAAGCAGACAAACAGGGAAACTTACAGCAGAAGGAAGCAGCAGGCTTGCAGCAAAAGGAAGCAGCAGGCTTACAGCAGAAATGCCAAGAAGTTCTTTCGAGCAGAAGCAATACTTCCTTTCGCCTTCGCCTCAACCCTGAGCATTTCATCTATCAGGCTCATTTCCCTGGCGAACCTGTTACGCCGGGAGTCTGCATTCTACAAATCGGAAAGGAATTGTTAGCTGAACTTCTCCAGGAATCTTTGGAGATTACCCACGTCAAAAACGTGAAATTCCTCTCTGTTATTTCTCCTCTTAAAGAAAAGGAAATCTCTTATACCTTCAAGAAAATTGAAACTTCAGAAGATTCCCAAGAGGTTAAAGCACAAATCATCGTTGCTTCCGATGAAGAGACAAAAGCTAAAATCTCTTTCACGTGCAGAAACAAATGACAAATGAGAAATGACAAATGAGAAATGAGAAAAGACTTTTAAGAGCAAGAGGAATCTGCGTGATCATCCCTACTTTCAATAATGAGAAAACCATTGGGGAAGTAGTGAAGGAGACGCTCTGCTTTTGTGATGATGTCATTGTCGTCAATGATGGCTGTACAGACAGTACTGCTCAGATCATTGGGGAGATTGACAACATTACTGTTGTCGCTTATTCTCAAAACCGAGGTAAGGGCTACGCTCTCCAACAAGGTTTCAGAAAAGCCTTGTCCATGGGATTTGCCTACGCCATTACATTAGATGCGGATGGTCAGCATAAGCCTGAAGATATTCCGCTCTTTCTGAAAGCCAATCAAGAACATCCGGGTGCTCTCATCATTGGAGCAAGACCACTCCAAGGGGTTGAACGTTCCAAGGGAAGTGATTTTGCCAATCAATTCTCCAACTTCTGGTTCTTCGTACAAACTGGCAAACGATTGGAAGATACACAGACCGGTTATCGCCTCTATCCTCTGCACAAGCTCCACGGCTTATCCCTGCTCACCAACAGATACGAAGCCGAATTGGAACTCTTGGTTTTCGCCTCCTGGCACGGAACGGAGATTGTTTCCATCCCTATCCAGGTATATTATCCGCCACGCAAAGAACGGATAAGCCATTTCCTACCAGGCATGGATTTCGCTCGCATCAGCCTCCTCAACACCCTATTGTGTGTGTTGGCAATTATCTATGGTCTGCCTTGCCGTCTTTACCGCAAGATGGCAACATTTCTGAGAACGGCTTATTCCCTGTTGTTCTTCCTCTTCTTTATGATGGTCATCATCACGCCCTTAGCCTGGCTCTACATCAAAATCGGAAGGATGACCGAAAAGAAACAGGTTCGGCTCCATGAACTGATCTATCATGCAGCCAGATTTGTGATGATTCATCACGGCATCCCCGGCACTAAATTCATCAGAAAAGTCGGCGGAATGATCATCAAGGGAAAAGAACCGGTAAGATTCGATTTTGATAAGCCCCGCATCATTATCTGCAACCACCAGTCGCATTTGGATCTGATGTGCCAACTGGTCTTTACACCCAAGATTGTGTTTCTGACAAACCAATGGGTTTGGAACAATCCTACTTATGGCTTCCTGATTCGTCATGCAGAATATCTTCCCGTAATAGAGGGTCTGGAACCGCTGATGCCGCAACTCCGTTCGCTGACAGATCGGGGTTACAGTATTGCCGTTTATCCCGAAGGAACCCGTTCCAAGGACTGTCGTATAGGCAGATTCCATCAGGGAGCATTCTATCTGTCGCAGGAACTCGGATTGGAAATATTGCCTATGTACCTTTATGGACCAGGCAAAATTCTCCCTAAGAAAACCTACCATCTGCGCAAGGGTATCTTCTATATCGAAGTGGGAAATCCGATAAGCAGGAAGGAATTGCAAGCCATGGGAGAATTGAGAAAACAAGCCTCCACATTGCGCAAACAATATAAGGAGAGATACGAAGAAATCGCAAACGAAATAGAAAAAAGAGTCTGAATTGAAAAGAGTTATTATTATAGGAAGTGGACTGGGAGGTCTGTCATGTGGCGTGATTTTAGCCAAGAATGGTTATCACGTTACGCTGTTGGAGCAATCGCAGCAAATAGGCGGTTGCTTGCAATGCTTCTATCGCCATGGTGCAAAGTTTGAAACCGGAATGCACTTTATCGGAAGTGCTGCAGAAGGTCAGACTCTGTCCAAACTGATGCGCTATCTGGAGATAGACAGGGATGTGCAACTTTCCCAACTGGATCCTTCCGGTTATGATGTGGTAGCCTTGGCTGGCAAGAAATACAAGTTTGCCAATGGCAGAGAGAATTTCATCCAGCAGATGACTGAATACTTTCCAGACCAGCATGAGAATCTCATCAGATATTACAATCTGGTGGAAAAAATCGCCCAGGCTTCTTCCCTGCACGCTCTGAAAGATGCAGAATCAGATTCCGTCATCAACACAGAATACCAGCTGCGCTCCATCAACGAGGTAATTGACGAACTGATTACCGACCCTACCCTGGCGAAAGTACTGGTGGGCAATCTCCCCCTCTATGCAGCAGAGAAAGACAAGACTCCCTTCTCTACCCATGCCTTCATCATGGATTTCTACAACCAGAGTGCTTACCGCATAAAGGGAGGAAGCGATTCTGTAGCCCAAGCACTTGCCAATACGCTCCAGAGATACGGAGGAGAAATACTTACTCTCCATCAGGCAAGACACATCGTCTGCGACGACAAACAGGCAACGGGAATAGAGGTCTGGAACAAAAAGGAAAAGAAAACCGTATTCTTCCCTTGCGACTACGTGATTTCAGATGCGCACCCCAAACGCACCTTAGAAATGCTCGACACCAAACTGATACGGCCTGCCTACAGAAACCGCATCAACAGCATTCCACAAACAGTAGGCTGCTTCTCTGTTTTCCTGCGGTTCAAGGAGAAAGAAGTGCCCTACCTCAACTACAATTACTATGGTTATCAGGGCAATACGCCATGGAATTGTGAAAATTACTCGGAAGCATCCTGGCCCAAGGGATTTCTGTACATGCATTTCTGTGCAGACTCCACACCAACAACCTACGCTTCATCAGGAGTTATTCTCTCCTATATGAAGATGGAAGAAGTGGCCCGCTGGAAAGGTTCTTCCGTAGGAAAGAGAGGAGAGGAATATGAAACTTTCAAGCGCCAGAAAGCAGAAAAACTGCTGGACGTTGTGGAGACTCATTTCCCTGGACTCAGAGATCATATTGCGGAATACTATACTGCCACCCCACTCACCTATCTCGACTATACGGGAACAGAGGACGGAGCCATGTATGGTATTGCCAAAGACATCACGAAGGGAGCTGCATACAGGGTGCCCCAACGCACCAAAGTGCCTAATGTATTTCAGACAGGACAAAACATCAACTCCCACGGAATGTTGGGAGTCCTGGTAGGAACCATCGTAACTTGCTCGGAGTTTCTGACTGCCAGGAACATTTACGAACAGATAAAAAAATGTAACGAATGAAGACGGCTATCATCATAGGAGGAGGTTTGGGAGGACTGTTTACTGGAGCCATCCTTGCCAAGGAAGGCTTACGGGTTACTGTGCTCGAAAAGAACGCTACGGCTGGTGGTGGACTCCAGAGTTTCCATCGCTTCGGTGAATCCTTTGATACAGGAATGCACGTCATAGGCGGAATGCAACCTGGCGGAAACATCTACCGCATCTGCGAATACTTGGGCATCCTGGACCAGGTGAAAATCAAAGATGTAGATGCAGACTGTACAGACAGTCTTTACTTTGCAGAAGACCAGCAGACCTATCAGCTCCAGAAAGGAAAAGAAGGTTTCATCAACTCTTTATCCGCTTATTTCCCGGAAGAACGGGAAAATCTGCAACGCTATGTAGATGCCATATTTGCCATTAGCGACTCCATCGACCTGTTTCATCTCCGTCCTACGACCGATTACCTTCAGGTTCATACCGATGAGTTTCTGATGGCAGCAGATGCTTTTGTAGCAAAATATATTCAGAATCCCAAACTCCGGAGCATCGTTTCCTACATGAATCCGCTTTATGGAGGCCGACAGGACGAGACTCCAGCCTTTGTCCACGCCATCATCTCCACCCTCTACATCCAAGGCACCAGCCGGTTTGTGGGAGGAAGTCAACATTTTGCCCAACTGCTTGTTTCTGTAATCGAACAGGCAGGAGGAAAGGTGCTCACCCATACAGAAGTAGAATGGGTGGAAGTCAACAACCGTCATGTGGAGTACGTAAGAACCCGGCAGGGAGAAATCTTTCAGGGCGACTACTTCATCTCAGCCATTCACCCTTGCACCCTCTTGAAACGGATGCCCGAAAAAGCTTTCCCAAAGGCTTATAGAGAGCGCCTGAATCAGATTCCAAATTCCTATTCAGCGTTTTCCGTCTATATCAAACTGAAGCCCGACTGCTTCCCATACATCAATCATTCGGAATATTACATGACCCGATACGATGAAATATGGAAATTCGGCGAGCAGCACGACACCTGGCCTTTAGGCTTCCTGTTGATGACTCCGCCAGACGAGAACCAGGGCAAATACAGTTCAAAAGTCCTCATCACCGCACCTATGCTCTATGATGAAGTGAAGAAATGGGAACAGACCACCGTGGGGCATCGGGGCGAGGAATACGAAACTTGGAAAGCCCAGAAAGCACAACAGCTCCTCTCTCATATCGAGGAAATTCACCCGGGGTTCGGAGCATGTATCGACAGAATCATCACGGCTTCTCCATTGACCATTCGCGACTTTTATGGAGTGAAAGACGGAGCGCTGAGCGGATTCAGCAAGGACTATAAAAACATCGCATTATCGCAGGTCCCCGTGGTTACCAAGGTGGATAACCTGTTGCTGACAGGTCAGAACAACAACCTTCATGGTTTCTGCGGCGTTCCCCTGACGGCTATCAATACCGCCGAGGCTATTTTAGGAAGAAATTCCATACTCCATAAAATAAATGAAATCGGAAAGAATGAGAATTAAACCGATGAAGCAAAGACTGATGATCATAATAGGGTTCGTCCTCCTATGTCTCCAGATACTGAAGGCACAGGAGAAAGTCAACATCTGGCAAGGCACAGCATGCAGAAAGAATGTGGAAATGACTGCATATCTGGCAAAAGGTGGCAGCAAGATGGCTGTCATCGTATGTCCTGGAGGAAGTTACCTCTGGCACGATATGAATGGCGAAGGACACGAAGTGGGCAAATGGTTGCAGAACAACGGAATCTCTGCATTCGTGCTCCATTACCGTACTGCCGGGTTCATGGCCTTCTTCCTGCATTACCGCCATCTATTCAGAGGAGTCCGATACCCTGATGCATTGGACGACCTGACCCAAGCCACCTTATATATTAAGGAACACGCAAGGGAATACGGAGTCTGCTCCGACAGCATTGGAGCGATGGGCTTTTCTGCAGGCGGTCACCTTGTCCTGTCGGGAGTTACCCTGCGTCAACTCCCCCTAACATTTGTAGCCCCCATCTATCCGGTCGTTACCATGAACGGAAAATACGTTCACAAGCGGTCGCGCAGAGCCTTGTTGGGCGACAACCGCAAAAACAGCAGACTGCTTCGAGACTCCCTGTCTGTTGAGCGCCATATTTCAGCCAGTTGTCCACCCGTGTTTCTGGTAAACTGCAAGGATGATCCTATCGTAAAATACCAGAACTCAGAATTGCTCGATTCCGCCCTGACTATCCATCACATTCCCCATCAATACATCCAATACAAGACGGGAGGACATGGATTTGGAGCCTCCGACACAAAGGGTTCGCCCGAATGTCGGCAATGGAAGAAAGAGTTTTTAGTTTGGATCAGAAAACTTCAGACCCAATAATTACAGCATTAGACTTTTCCTGATTCAAGGATTCCAAGAATGAAAAAAATCAAGGATTCCAAGAATGAAAGAACAAAAAAAGATTCCAATATGAACATAACAGATTTTGACGATATTCGCCCATACAATCCCGATGAATTTCTTGAGGCCATGCAGCGCATCGCCCACAGTTCATCATTTCCGATTCTTTCTGCATACGTCTATCCGGAAGAATCGGTCAAGGAAATCCGTCAACGCATAGCCAACTACAAGACGGTTAGGGAATTTCAACAGGACACGATGAGTAAAGTCAACCAGCAGGTGATAGAAAACAGCATCACGGAATTTTCCTGCTCAGGACTCGACAAACTGAGTCCTGAAGGGCATTATCTCTATGTTTCCAATCATCGAGACATCATGTTAGACTCCAGTCTTCTCCAATATTTCCTGCTCAATCACGGCTTCGATACCACAGAGATTACCTTTGGTGCCAATCTGATGTCCAACCAGTTGATTATCGATATTGGCAAATGCAACAAGATGTTTAAGGTAGAACGCCCGGGCGGAAGTCTGAAAGAATTCTATCGCAGTTCCAGACACCTGTCCGATTACATCCGCTTCGTGATTCAGGAGAAAGGACAGTCCATCTGGATTGCCCAGCGAAACGGCAGGACCAAGGATGGAAACGACACGACAGACCAGGGCATCATCAAGATGTTCTGCATGTCTTGCCCGGATGATAAAATCAAGGCAATAGACCAGTTGCACATCGTACCTGTAGCCGTTTCCTACGAATGGGAATCATGCGATATTCTGAAAACGCTCGAACTCTACGAAAGCCAGTTTGCCAAATACACCAAAAAACCGGGCGAAGATCTGAACAGTATTCTGACGGGTATCTCCCAACCCAAAGGTAGGGTACACATAGAAATCTGCGAACCGATTTCCCGCATGGAACTGATGAAACTGGAACAGCTTACGAGCAACGAATATCACAAGGCTGTAGCCCGTCTGCTGGACGAGCGCATCAACAAGGCCTATCGCCTGTATCCCAACAATTACATCGCTTACGACCTGCGGTACGGCACCAGAAAATACCAGGATTTCTATACCCCGCAACAGAAGGAAGAATTCTTGGCACACGTCAGAGAATTGGAACATTATGATACTTGCGACATCGAAATGCTGAAAGATATTTATTTAGGCATTTACGCCAACCCTGTAAACAACAAGTAAGCAGAAGTAGAAGAAACAATAAGTAAGAAGCAGAAAAATAAGAAATAAGAAAATGACAGAACTGATTCTGAAAATATACGATTATCTCAAGACGCATCGGCTGAGTGGCATCTGCTCATCCGTAGCAATCACGCTCATACTCCTCCTGGCAGTTACCAGACTGAACTACAAGGAAGATATTGCCGACTTTCTTCCGATAGATAGCGAGCACCAGAATGCCATGAAGGTCTATCAGAACATTTCGGGAGCCAGCAAGATTTTCGCCATCTTCCAATACAGGAATGCTGCGCAGTCTGATGATCCGGAAATACTGACCCATACCATAGACGCTTTCATAGAGAATGTGGAGAAAGCAGACTCTGCCCACGTCATCAGAAATCTGATGGCACAAGTGGATTTGGAAAAGATGAACCAGATAACAGATTTCGTCTATCAGAACATTCCTTATTTTCTGACAGATGCAGACTATCAGAGAATGGACAGTCTGCTCAGTCAGCCCGATTACATTCCCCACCAGTTGAAAGCAGACAAACAAATGCTCCTCTTCCCTACCGGCGGCATTCTGTCTGATAACATTCAGCGCGACCCGCTGAACCTCTTCACTCCCATCCTGCAGAAATTGCAGCATTCCGAATCCAGTCTGAAATATGAAATGTACGATGGCTATATCTTCTCTCCCGACATGAAGAAGGCCATTGTGATGATGGATTCTCCCTACGGGGCAAGTGAGACTGAGAATAATGCCCGCCTTACCCAAATGCTAAAAGACTGTGCCCGGGAAGCCAGCCAGTCGCAGCCGAACATAGAAATCCACATCATAGGCGGACCCGTTATTGCCGTCACCAATGCCCATCAGATCAAAACCGACAGCATTCTTTCTGTAAGTATTGCTGTCGTACTGATTCTTGCCCTGCTCTTCTTCTCCTTCAGAAGCAGGAGAAACCTTTTGCTCATAGCCCTTTCCATCGGATGGGGCTGGCTCTTTGCCATCGGCGGGTTAGCTCTCTTCCACAATCAGGTTTCGGTCATCGTCATCGGCATTTCATCCATCATCTTGGGTATTGCAGTCAACTACCCTCTTCATTTCATCGCCCACCTTGCTCATACACCCGACAAGCGGAAGGCGCTGAAAGAAATCGTCATGCCCCTCCTGGTGGGCAACGTGACTACGGTAGGTGCTTTCCTGGCATTAGTTCCACTCAAATCCGTGGCCTTAAGAGACCTGGGACTGTTCAGTTCTCTCCTGCTCGTCGGCACCATCGTATTCGTGCTCATCTATCTTCCCCATCTTTCTAAGACAACAGGGGAGGCAAAGCATACATTCCTTGACAAGTGGAGCAACATCTCGCTCGAAAAGAAACCGATCTTCGTTACCATTGTGCTCATCCTGACCATCATCTTCGGATATTTCAGTCTGCAGACGGAGTTTGACACCAATATGGCACACATTAATTATATGACTCCGGAACAGAAGGCAGACATGGAATATTTCGCCAAAATGATGAAACAGGAAGACGGAATCCAGAAAGTCTATGCCCTGTCTTCCGACTCCACTTTGGACGGAGCACTCGACAAAAGCCTCTCCTTGCAGGGAACTCTGCAGGAACTTTCCGACCAGAAGACTATACAGGACTACTCCTCCTGCAACCAGTTTATCACATCGAAGAAAGAACAGGCACGGCGCCTGCAACTCTGGCAGAAATTCCTCGATAAACACCAGCATCTCCTCACTTCCGGCATCAAACCTTATATGACAGAAGAAGGATTTGCCGATGGTTGTTTCGCAGATTTCGAGCGCATTCTCCACCAGGATTACCAGCCGCAGGACATTCAGCATTTCAAACCTCTGCTGCAATCCGCATTTGCCTCCAACATCAGTACCGACAGTCTCAACGGCAAATACCACGTCATCAACATCCTCTCTGCCAAAGAAAAGGATGTAGAGAAGGTGGAGGATTGTCTGCAAGCACAACATAGCTTCAGTTTTGATGTGAAGAGCATGAACAGCGCCATTGCCAACCATCTGTCAGACGATTTCAACTACATCGGATTTGCCTGCGGATTCATCGTATTCTTCTTCCTCTGGTTGTCTATGGGAAGTATCGAGTTAGCAGTCCTCTCGTTCATCCCGATGGCTATCAGTTGGCTGTGGATATTGGGACTGATGGCCATCTTCCACATGCAGTTCAACATCGTGAACATCATCCTCGCCACCTTCATCTTCGGTCAGGGCGACGACTACACCATCTTCATGACAGAGGGAGCCATGTACGAATATGCTTACCGGCGCAAGATGCTTGCCTCCTACAAGCATTCCATCATCATTTCAGCCCTCATCATGTTTATCGGCATCGGCACGCTGATAGTAGCCCGCCATCCGGCACTCCGTTCATTGGCAGAAGTCACCATCGCAGGCATGTTCTCCGTGCTTCTGATGGCCTATATTTTCCCGCCGCTTATCTTCAACTGGCTGGTGAAGCACAAGGGAGAATACCGGGTTCGCCCTCTTTCCTTACAGATGCTTTTCCGCCGCAGGAAAGAGGGAGTTGCCTATTATCACGACCTGGTTCTCGACCGCTACCGCTACAAGGGTGTGGAAGTTTTCAGCACCGTCAAGCGAAATCTCAGGCGCAACCGTGATTATCAGGCGTGGATGGAACAGCAGGATACTTCCCTGCCAGTCATCATCCCGTCTGCCGGCTATGGAGAGAAAGTGCTCCTCTTTGCCCTGCTCCACCCGGAAACAAAAGTGATTGCCGTAGAAGCAGATCCTGACAAATGCAGACTGATGAAATTCAGCATGGAAGGAATCGTTGAAAATGTAGAAATCATCAACCAAGCAGAAATCAGCCGTCAAATGTGATTATAAATAAGAATCAAGATCTCATGAATAAAAATCAAGATCCCATGAATGAGATTTAAGATGAACTAAAATCAATATGTATAAAAATGAAAATCAATATGAAAGAGAATATTAGAAAAATCCTGGAAGAAGCCCTACCACTGGTAGATTTAGATTCAGATTTCCTGTTCAATGAACTGGATTCCTTAGGCATTACCACCATCCTGATGCTCCTTTCAGACGAATACCAGATAAAACTGGAATCATCAGACGTAACACCTCGGAATTTCCGCAACTTAGACAGCCTTGTGGCAATGGTAGAAAAGAAAAAACAGGCAAGCGTATGAAGACATCAGAGGACTATATGCTGACATCAGAGGATCATCTGTTGACTTTAGAGGACTATCTGGAGAAAGACGCAGCATTATTTCCCGACAAGGTGGCAATCATCTGTGGAGAAGAATCATGCACTTATCGGCAACTGTGGAACCGTGTAACCGATACAGCCGATTCGTTTCATAGCAAGGGACAGGCGATTCCTTTCGTTGCTTCCCCTACGATAGAATGCCTCGTAACATATTTTGCCATTCATCGCTCAGGAAACGTGGCAGTTCCGCTGGAACAGGAAACGCAGTTTTCTGAAAATATGAACAAGACAGAAGAAGCCGACATTCCAGCAGAAGTAGCCGACATACTTTTCACGACAGGCACAACCGGCAAGTCGAAGGGAGTGATGATTTCCCATTCCACCATCATCGCCAATGCTGAAAATCTGATAGAAGCACAAGGCTTTCATCACGACCTGACCTTCATCATCAATGGTCCTCTCAGCCACATCGGAAGTCTCTCCAAGGTCTATCCCATCATCCTCGTAGGCGGCACCCTGCACATCATCGACGGAATGAAAGACATCAACCGTTTCTTCCAGGCAATGGATTCCCCTACTGAAGGAAAGTTTGCCACATTCCTGGTTCCGGCAAGCATCCGGATGCTGTTGACATTTGCTTCCGACCGCCTTGCCCTGTATGCAGATAGAATAGAATTCATCGAAACAGGCGCAGCTCCTATCTCTCAGAACGATATGGAGAAGCTTTGCTTTATCCTGCCCCAGAGCCGCCTTTACAACACGTATGCTTCCACCGAGACGGGCATCATCTCTACCTATGATTTCCAGCACGGCGAATGCTTGGCTGGCTGTGTAGGCAAACCGATGAAGCATGCAGGTTTCATCATCGGCGAAGACGGGAAAATCGGCTGTACAGGGAAAACGCTCATGAGCGGTTACTATGGTGATGAACTCCTGACCCGCTCTATCATGAAAGAAGGAGTCCTCTACACCTCCGACCGGGGAACAGTTGACGAACAAGGGCGTTTGCGGCTCAAGGGACGGGATGGCGACATCATCAATGTGGGTGGGTATAAGGTAGCGCCAGATGAAGTAGAAGATGCCGCTCTCAGCCTTCCATTTATCAAGGACTGCATCTGCATTCCTGCCAACCATCGGGTTTTGGGCACCATTCTGAAACTATTAGTTGTGCTCGATGGGGATCATCCGTTCAACAAACGGGAGATAGCCTTAGCACTTCGCGACAAGCTCGAACCCTATAAAATCCCTACCCAATATGAGCAAGTAGAAAGCATCCAGCGCACCTTCAACGGGAAAATAAACCGGAAGGCATATCTTTCAGGAAAGTAGGTATGACTGCTCGTCAAATCATAAAAAAGCAATTAAAGTCGTAAAAAAACAGACAATTCGCTTGGTGTTTTCAAAAAAATACATTAATTTTGCCACCATAAAATATAACATAACCAATATTATTAGACTATGATGACAATCGAAGAATACAGAGCAGCCATCTTTCAAGCACTGCTCGATGCAAAGAACGAGGACGGAACTCAGCTTCTCAGCGAAAAGGAAGCCAGAGAAGCCCTCAACGGCTTTACCGACGATGAGTTGCAAGATGGAATCCTATGGAATTCACCGGAGGATGTGGCTAACATCATATTGGAAGGATAAGAATACTTCAAAATATTCAGTCAAGAAGCGTATCATGGAATTCATGATACGCTTCTTTCATTTTATACGCTTTATTTTAATAGCTGCAAACGCAATAGAATTGTAGAAAGAAACGTCCTATTTTCCATTTCTTTTATAAATCAATACTCTGTTAATTCTTATGTAATCGATTGAA
>NZ_QTXV01000051.1:0-22944 GCF_003461825.1 Prevotella sp. AM42-24
CATCGCTTCGAGCCAACCTCAAAGAATGTTCTTCTTTTCATCGGTAGCTTGGCTCTATCCCTTGTCCTCTCTATTTGGGGAAACCTCACCCAATGGCGAGAACATCAAGATTGGGAGGAGGCAGACTTGAAGTATCGGGCATTGAAGATGGTGCTTCCATCTGATGACCCGAATATTCGCTACATCGAAAAGTATTTCAATGTGCAACGAGATGAAGATGTGATATACAAGCTCAGAACCAGAGTTGATGTTTATGAAGATTCTGTCTATCAACACCATAAAATGGTTGAGGTAGCATCATATAAAGATAGTATAGCAAGACAACTTATTGATGAATCAAATAGGATAAAAATGCAGATAAACAGTAAGAAAAGTAAATGAAAACGTTATTTTTGTATTATTATGCAAAGTGTAAGCACGTATAACATTGTTTAATGTAATTTAAATACCCTCCTAAAATTATGTTGTTTCAAAAAGTATTTATACCTTTGCACTCGGAATACAAAAAGAGGCAAATAATTGCAGTTTGCTTTTGTTTTGGTGCAATTGTTCCAAAAACCTTTGCGCAAGGTTGATACAGCCCCGTCTGGGTAAAAAGGCGTATACTTTCCAAGAAACGTTAGATTCCAAGATTTAAAACATTATTAGTTTTTTAAAAAGAAAGGAAACAGACAATGAAAAGAGATTTTAAGTTTGAAACCCTTAATGGAGAATCTTTGTCCAATGTAAAAGGAGGAAGCGAGGCAACAAAACACACCCATATGTCACAGTCAACGGATCATGCGTGTGGAAGTCATGGTTGCCAATCTTCGTCAGGGTTGCTCATCAATTGAGGATAGTCTTATAGTCAAATAGAAATAGAATGAGAAAATAAATCCTTTAGGCATTGGACATGGAAGCATAAAATTTTCTCAAACCAATTCTGATTGACTATAGAAAAGTTGCGAATCAGATTGTATAACAACTTTCTAAAATGTATAATGGGTGTGCTACTAATGCTTTAGCACACCCTTAATATATAAACAAAAATGACAAGTGTTTACAAAAAAAAGATTTGAAAGAATTTGATTTAAATAATCAAATATACATATTAGACCCACTAGATTTGGAATTGTATCATATATATTCTCCATTAGATATAGAGCGTTTATATGAAAGTGTCATTATGCCTAAAAGAAATAGTGTAAAAATATCTTCAAGTTATAATTTTGATAAATCAAGTAGAAAAATAGATGTTGTTAGTTTGGACATTTCTCACGGATGTACTTTGAAATGTTCTTATTGTTATTTGTCAGCAGGGTATCATAAAAAAGAGATGATGTCTAAAGAGCGCTTTTTAGAGATACTAAAATTCCTTGCTAAAAATAATTCTAGTAATGTTACATTTTATTTTGCAGGAGAGGGAGAGCCAACTTTAAATTTCAATTTGTTAAAACAAATTCCAAAACTATGCAAGGAATTCGGATTTGAAAATAGTCATTTTGAAATAACGACAAATGGCACATTATTGTCTTCTTCTGTTATTAAATTTTTTGAAGAGGAAAAATTTACTGTAGCTATTAGTCTTGATGGAGATAAGGAAAATGATAGCAAACGAGTATTTCTAAATAACACACCAAGTTTTCCTTTAGTCATCAAAAATATTCTTACCCTGAAGAAAACTAGAATAAAATTTGCGTGTAAAGCAACAATTATGCCAGAGAATAAGAATATCGTACAGATGTTCACTTTTTTTGAAGATAACGAAATTCCTTTCTATCATGGGTTCGCTACAAGAGCATTTAATGACAGTTATTTACCTCAAATAGAAGATGTAAATAATAATCTTAAGCAACAATTTGGTCTTTTAGTTGATTATTATGTATCTAGGATAAAGAACAATAAGTATGTTTACGCTCGCAAACTTATAGAAGACATAAGAAGAATCCAATGTAAGACAACGAGCTATACTGGATGTAGTGCTGGGATCAATTCCTTTTATTTCAATCTAAAAGGAGATATTTATGTTTGTTCTAGTCAT
This sequence comes from Prevotella sp. AM42-24, assembly GCF_003461825.1. Classification (NCBI taxonomy): domain Bacteria; kingdom Pseudomonadati; phylum Bacteroidota; class Bacteroidia; order Bacteroidales; family Prevotellaceae; genus Prevotella; species Prevotella sp. AM42-24. The sequence continues at coordinate 2,021 of NZ_QTXV01000051.1, forward strand.
AATAGTTGTAAAGAATTATGTGTTGGAAATATTCATAATGGTATTGATTACGAGAAAATAGACAAACATAATTTTTACCCAAAAGAAGTTGACAGGTATGAAAAATGCAAAGATTGTTGGCTAAGACATCTTTGCTCTGGTTCATGTATTGCAGCAAAATGGCTTGAATCTAAGGATACGACTATACCATCAGCATATCATTGTGCATTAAACAAGGTGTATTGGGAAGCAATTATTAGAATTTTCATACAGATACAACCATATATTAAGAATAATGTAAACTTTGAAGGTTAGCTATGAATAAAATATTATTTTTCATAATTACGATGCTTTTTGCTAATTTGTCAATAGATGCGCAGTCTTACAAAATCTATGGTCATGTGTATTTTCATGACAAATCGCAACCACTTTCGTATGCATCTGTCAAAAATTGCAATACTCAACAAGTCGTATTATCAGATTCCGTTGGATATTTTGAAATCCAAGTGAACAAAAATGACAGCCTTACTTGCAGTTATATTGGGTATGCAGATAAAGTTGCATCCATCTCGGATGAAAAAACAATAGATTTTTGCCTAGATGACAATGTACAAAATCTTAATGAAGTTGAAGTAATTGGTAGAAGAAAGGCTATCCAAATGTCACATGGTGGTTTTATTATCAACATGGATGTGATTAATAAAAATGGGAAATTGTTTTCTGACATATTGCCACAAATACCCTTGATTAACATTAAAGGTAGTATCATATCTATGGTAGGTAAAAATGAAGTCCTTGTTTTCTTGAATAATCACCAACTTTATTTAAAAGGTGATGAATTAATAGCTTATTTGAATTCTTTAGGAGCAGAAAATATTCAAAAAATTCAAGTACTATCAACTCCACCAGCAAAATATGAAGCCAACGAGAATATTGGCATTTTAAAAATTGAAACACTGAAAAAAATAAACCCAGGATTACAAGCTAATTTACTGGGGAAAGGGAGTATTGCCCACTATTTATCTTATGGTACTTCTGCAAAAATTCTCTATTCAGGTAAAAAGTTTAGTGTAGAGACCGCGGTATTAGGTAGTTGCGAAAAACTATTCACGCATAGTCAATATAGTAATATGTTTAAAAATTATATAATATCTACAAATTGTCCTAAAAAAAGCGAGGATGATTTTGCTAGAATATTAACAAATTTAAATTTAACTTTAGGCCAACATGATAATATATCAACAATGTTACAGTTGCCGTTACTTAGTAAAATTAATAATCGAGACATTGCTAATGATACGAAATATTTTTCTATAAACAATATACAGGAAGATTCCATAATGTCATCTAAAGGATATGGAAAGTCAGCTAATTATCAAACGAATTTAGAAATAAATTATGCTCATTCTTTCAATGACAAATCTAATCTCAATATAACACTTGGCTACATTAACAGCTATGAAAGAAACCATAGGAATTGGCTTTCACTTACAAAAACGGCATTAACAACATTAGATGAAAATTTTTATAGTGCAGGTCACCAAAAGAATGATATATATACTTTCAAAATGGATTTCGACAATTCGTTTAAGAATTGGAAATTAAGTGAAGGATATAAATTCTCTTATATCAACACAAAGTCATATAATGAAGAGGATGAAAAATTGGTTTATTCTACTTCACACAACTTGTTTGGATATAGAGAAGCTAACAATGCTTTATATGTAAATGCAGAGAGTTCAATAAAGTCAATTCAACTAAGTTTGGGCTTGAGAGCAGAATATACTTATACAAAAGGACTCTCTTATACTTTAAACACTATCAATAACAACCATTATTTAAGGGTATTTCCTGTTGTTGGTATAGAATACTTAATAAATAATAGTAATACTATAAGTATTGATTATTCAGGAAGAATTAAGAGACCCAATTTCCAACTATTAGACCCTTTTAGATGGTATACAAGTAAATATGATTACTCAGAGGGAAATCCATTCATGAAACCGTCTTATATACATAATGTAAGCTTGTCTTATATGTGCAACAATTCATTTTATACAAAAATGTATTTTACTAAGACCAACAAAGATTTTGGGAAAATGGTATTCTTGGATTCAGAAAATATTCAAAATCAAGTAGAACGAGCAGGAAACTTCTTTGACATATCTACTTTTGGGATTAATGTCGAATATAATTTTCAGTTGGGTTCTTGGTTAGAAACTAATTTGACTGGAGATATTACATATTCAAGCTATATTTCAAATCAGACATCCTTTAAGAATGTAAAAGGTTGGGGAAGTGATTTTTCGTTGGACAATTCATTTTTTTTAAGTAAAAGATTGACTGGCTTTTTGTACATTGAAGATGACATACCTGGATATTATAATTATAGAAAGGCAAAAAATGCCTTTCTTTTAAACTTAGGGCTGTCGTATACAAACAAAAATAAGACTATGATTGTTAGCATTAAAGCTGAAGATTTATTCAAAACATCGAATCCAAAATACTCTTATTATTCCAATGGGATTAAACAGAAGTTTAACAACTATTATGATAGTCAACATTTGGAACTAACTTTAATTAAAAAAATTGGAAATGTTTTTAACAAAGCAAAGCCAACTTTTCAGTCATCAAATTCTGAAGAAAGAAATCGCTTATAAACTCTTAGAGAAAAATAGTGCGGTAATGTAGATTTCAAAGTAACAAATGAAGAATCATTTTCCTATAGAATATCAGTATGATAGCATGCAATGTGGTATAGCTAGTTTGCAAATGGTATGTAAATATTTCGGCAGAGAATACTCTTTGGATTCTCTGTCGAAACTTTGTTTTGCTACTGCGGAAGGAGTCTCTCTGTTAGGTATCAATGAGGCAGCAAACACACTTGGCTTGCATACTACATGCGCTAGAGCTACAACTATGGTGCTAGGTGAAGTCCCTTTGCCTTGTATTCTCCATTGGAACCAGAATCATTTTGTAGTCTTGTATAAAGTCAAGAAAGGAAAGAAGTTCTATGTCGCTGATCCAGGAAAGGGATTGGTCACTTATGGTTTAGAAGAGTTCAAGCAGCATTGGATAAGCACGAGTTCCAATGGCGAAGACAAGGGCATTGCTATGTTCTTGGAAACCACCCCTGCATTCTTTACCTATAAGATGGAGGGTGAAGAGAACATCAAGGAAAAGCGTTCTTTCCGATTTCTCTTTGGATATGTGAAGAAATACCGCAAGTATTTCGGACAAATCATCTTGGGCTTGTTAGTTGGAAGTCTCTTGCAACTAGTTCTGCCATTCCTTACCCAATCAATCGTGGATGTCGGCATCAAGAACCAAGATATAGGTTTTGTTTGGCTGATACTCTTGGGGCAGTTGATGCTTACAATCAGCCGGACGGCAATAGACTTTATCCGCAGATGGTTGTTGCTTCACATATCCTTACGCATCAACATATCATTAGTAAGTGACTTCTTCATCAAGCTATTGAAACTGCCTATGTCTTTCTTTGATACGAAACTCATGGGCGACTTGATGCAAAGAATGAACGACCATACCCGTGTGAACAACTTCCTTACGCAGCAGACGCTCAACATCACCTTTGCCGTGCTAACCTTTGTGGTATTCTCGGTGGTACTGTTCTTCTACAACAAGTTGGTGTTTGCCATTTTTTTGTTGGGGAGCATCCTCTATGGCGGATGGATGACCTTGTTCTTGAAACGGAGGAAGGTGCTCGACTATGAATTGTTTGAGCAGCAAGCTATCAACAATAACAAAACTTATGAGTTTATCACCTCCATGCAGGAAATCAAGTTGCAGGATTGTGAACAACGTAGAAGATGGGAATGGGAGGACACGCAAGCAGACTTGTTTGGGGTGCAGATGAAATCACTCAAACTCCAACAGACACAGGAGGCTGGAAGTATCTTTATCAACGAGGTGAAGAACATCATCATCACGGTAGTGGCTGCAACCGCCGTGATACATGGGCAAATGACACTCGGTATGATGCTTGCCGTGCAATACATCATCGGACAGCTCAACTCGCCTGTGGAGCAACTGATGAACTTCTTCTATTCCCTGCAAGATGTGAAGATTAGCTTGGAACGAATCAACGAGATTCACCAGATGGATGATGAGAACGGAAAGGTAGGCTTGCTAACTTCTATCGAGGACAAGAATGAGGGCATTGACATCAAGAACATCATGTTCAAGTACGACCCACATGCTTTGCGCAAGACCATAGATGATGTGAGCATTCATATTCCGCAAGGTAAGGTAACAGCCATCGTTGGCGCATCTGGCAGTGGAAAGACCACCCTCATCCGTTTGATGCTTGGTTATTATCTCGTCTTGGAGGGACAAATCAACATAGGCAATACTGACATCAACAAGCTCAACAAGAAATGGTGGCGCAGACAATGTGGCGTTGTGATGCAGGAAGGTGTCATTTTCTCGGAGAGTATCGCACGTAACATTGCTGTTGATGATGGTGACATAGACAAGGAACGGTTGCTAAAAGCAGCCGAGATAGCTTGTATCAAGGATTATGTGATGGCTTTGCCTCTGAAGTTCAACACCAAGATTGGACGTGATGGCGTGGGACTGAGCCAGGGACAGAAACAGCGTATCTTGATAGCAAGGGCGGTGTATAAGAATCCCGACTACATCTTCCTTGACGAGGCGACCAACTCGCTGGATGCCAACAATGAGAGAAGCATCGTGGAGAACTTGGATAAGTTTTACAAGGGAAAGACTGTCGTGATTGTAGCTCATCGACTGAGTACGGTGAAGAATGCCGACCAAATCGTAGTCATAGACCATGGTAAGGTCGTTGAGGTTGGCAACCATGAGTCTTTGACTGCCAAGCGAGGGGCATACTATAATCTTGTGAAGAATCAGTTGGAATTGGGAAACTAAAAAGCGTTTGATATGGAACAAAAAGAAAAAGAATCAGATAATATCGAATTGAGAAGCGAGAAGGTGAGGAACGTGATAGGTAAAGTTCCTCCTCGCCTCGTCAGCTTGGGAACGGTTGTCATTACAATCATAGTCCTCGCCCTCGCAGTTGCTTTCTACAAGATACCTTATCCTATATCCATAGAGGCTAATGGTGAGGTCATCAATCAAAGAACAGTGCAAGTGTTTGTGCCATACAAGTATTTGTATCTTTTCGATAAGCCAAGGACTGCTCATGTATCTTTCGAGGGCAATGCTAATGCATCTTATAACTGCGACATCATGAGCCATAATGCCAAGCTCATACATAGGGAAGATGGCAACTATTTTATGGCTACAGCCACAGTGAGCACACAGGGACAAAATATTCCTATACTGCAAAAGTATATGAAAGCCGATGTCAGGATCATCGTAAGCAACAAAACGTTGTGGCCGCAGGTATTTGGATAATTCTAGTAAGCAAATATAAAAAATGACACTTTGTGGTTATTCTTTACAAGAATTGCCACAAAGTGTCTTCATTGTTGTTGTAAAATCAAGGAGAACCACTATAATGTATATCCCAATATCAGATGATAGCTGTGGTTCTTGAATTTAAACTGAGGTGACTTGTCAAGAAAACCACGAGAATAGCCTAATGTTACAGCATAACGATTGGCATAAACAAACTTTCCTTCAATTAAGCCTCCAACATCCCATCGCTTATAACCATCAAGGCGATTGGTATTATGTTGATAGTTGTTGAAGCTGTTCCATTTGAAGCTATTACCAGACTTTCCATCTGTATTCTCGGTTACATTCTCCTTGATAGATACCATGGAAAATCTTCCATACGCACCAACAGAAGGAATGAAATGCAACTTCTCACCCAGAGTGAAGTCATATCCAAACTTGACAGGAATTTGGATGGATAGTTCTCTTGAATTTACCGCAGGAAATGCAGCTGTAAGTCCACCATTATAGTAGTCTGACATGGCGGTATAGCTACCTGCCGTCATCAAGAAGTCTATTCCTGAAGAATAGACAAACTTCTTGCTTGTTTCATAGGATACACCAACACCTACACTAGCACCCATTTTCATTTTTCTATCTTGGGCAGCATAGGATTTTCCACCAGCAAAACCAGATAAGTTTGCACCAGTATGTACATCTACTTTGACTCCCTGTTGTGCCATGCTGCACAAAGGAAAAAGGCTTGCCATAATAGCAAGACTTATTAATGCAATTTTCTTCATTTTATTATGTTGCTATTTTTGCGAACTAAATATATTATAAATAATATCCAATGCCTATAAATACCTCATCTCCTCTTTTCTTTTTCTCAAATTCTATATGCGTGTTTCCTAAGTACGCATTTCTAGCACTTCCGTAGATGTCAAGGTTGGAAAAGGTGTATCCTAAAGTAAATTTCCATCTGTCACTGACAAGATTGGCTGAAACACTTGTCTCATGATAAAATGGCGTTCCGCTTTTTATGTTCTTTATATCTATTGGCGAATATGAATCTGGTAGTTGCCCATTGTCAGGCTGGGGATATGCATGCCCTTTTGTGAAATGATTAAGAGGTAAAAGAATTCCATACTCCATTCTAAATATCAACTTATCTCCAACGTTATCAAGTTTTATAGATGGAGCGCATAGGTGGATAGATGGATGTAAGATAAAATGATACATAAATGTGGAATATTCGTCAAGTTCATATTTACCTTCGGGGCATACTATGTGTAGGCTTTCATCTTGCTTACACGGATTGAGAAATTTCATCCCTACATTTATGCCAAGGAAAGAAATAGGATTATATTCCCCTTGTACTTCCAAGAACCAAGTATTGTAATTCGCGCCTAACCCTGCATTTATATTTACGCAGAAGTGATGTACAGGTTCATCCATCTCTTTCTTGTTCTGACAAAGTGCTGCCGTTGTAGTGAGAAGTGCGATACCTATAAAAAACATTCTTAGCATATTCTGATATTTTTCATAGCTATTGCCCTTTGGTTAATACAAGGACAATAGCTATATATTAAACATAACTTTAACGATAAATGTGTTCGTCTATACCTTGATAATTTTTATCTATTACTAGCCCACCCCAGCTACCATCGATTTTTGAGAGTAATATAACTCTGCCAGATTCTATATGCTTTACCGGAATACTCTTTACATTTGTAAAGAAATCAGCAGCACTCTTCAACTTTAAAGGGTTATTAATAATGTTATTGGATATATAGAATTGCCAACTATGATTAAATACTTTCCGTAGCTTTGAACTATTTTTCTCAGATGTCTTGCATTCCAATATCTTAGTATAACATTTAGTCGGTGTCAAAATCCTAATAACTTCTATATCATCGGGAATTTTATCTCTGTTTAATTCTTTGTTTCTGTTTAATTCTTTGCGAACCATATTTAGAATTTGCGGAGCTGTACCTTTCAACGTACTGTAGAATGCTTTAGCTGGTACATCATACCCAAGAATATCTATAGCTCTCAGTGGCTTTTCACTTAAATTAGTCTGAACATAATTTGATGTACTAACCAATTGTAAATTGGAAGGAAAAGTCAATGTGTATGGAACATTGTAGTCTAACACAAAAGAAAGATCCTTACATACTATCTCTAACTCTTGGGCATCTATGTCCTTCCAACCATTAATTTTCCTGAAAAAGCCTCCTCTCTTTCTGCTGGCAGAAACAAATGCACCACTCTCTGCATAAACTCCATAATTATAATCATACAAAGAGCCGTTCACTCTTTTTTTATGTAAGTATTCATAATGCTTTGTGGAACGATCTCCCAAAAGATTAGATAATTTTTTCCATACCCATCCATTACTCTTATTTGAGGCATAGTGTTTTAATGGAACTTCAGTTGAAGCTCTAGATTCTAGCGAAGTTCCTTCTAATTTATATTCTGGAAAACTATTATATAACAAAACGTTGTCAGTTAACTTTATATAAGTACTATCATTAAAAGCCAAACTGTCTTTTTGCAGAATTTGCTGATATAAACTCTCTATCTTTTGAGAACCTACAGGTGTTGCATCACTTGTGCAAAATGTTCCTATTGGTGTAATTCTGTACAAGGAATCATCTACGAGGATTTCTCCTTTCCAGTTTAAAAGTTTGGCAAAGTTTTCGTTTGGGACAAGATCTTCATATCCAAATGCCTCATAATAAGTCAGATGTTGGCTTAGAATTGTGTCCTTTTCCTCTGTAGTCAACTCATCTAAACAAGGAGCATTTGAACTCACTTCATCAAGTAAAGACGTAAATTCTCCATTCTCAACAAAACTGGAAATAGTGCTTCTAGTCATAGTTCCTTGTTCTATGGCATCTTGTAGTGCATCTTTAGAAGGAAGACTAAGGAAGCCATCTCCACTAGTTTGGAATTTCTCTGTTGTTGTCTCTCCAAAGTGTTGAGTCATTGGCTCATCACTACAGCCGCTTAATATATAAAGCAGCATAAATGAGAAATAAATAATAAATCTTTTCATTTGTCTTATTTTTGATTTAACCTAAATTTTTCGAGTGCAAAAGTATTAAGATATTTCAGACTATGCAAGTACAATCATCGTGATTCGGAGAAATTGAGGTGTGAATCACTCAAAACCACAGATGAACCTTATCTTACTATGCTATGAATGGTTTATAAGCGAAAATAGCGGATTCATGAGCGTTTTTTCGTCATTCACGGTTCTTACTATTGTCTATCTCGAAAAAAAACACTAATTTTGCAAGCAAAAAAATGAGTTATATGAAGAAATATCATAGTCTTATAAAGAATTGGTTCATCATATCCATCGCTACATGCATCTTTTCCTACTTGCTATGGGCACTGATGGACTTTGATACGTTTGTGGGTACAGGTGTCACTTTCAAGGACTTGTGCTTCGACATAGTATATTGTTCTTTTTATACATTATTCTCTTTGTGGATTTCTATTTCTTTGGGTAACATTTTTGTTAAAAACAAGATAAGCTATCCTCGCTTTGCCACCCATATTCTATTGTTGCTGCTAGCCAATTCTGTTTGGGCTGTGGCATTTGAAAACATATTTGATAATCTTTGGCATGCTGGGAACGATGTGTATTGGGACAGATTATATATTTTTGGATTAATCGCCACATTGCTGACCATGGTGAATGCGTGCCTATATTATTGTTCCATCCTCATCAGAAAAGAGAAGGAAACCGTAGTGCTTACCAATAATCTCTTGCGTCAGCAGATGAATCCGCATTTCATATTCAACAGCATCAACACGTTGGCAGACTTGATTGAGGAGAATCCTGTACAGGCAGAAAGTTTCACTCTGAAATTCTCTGAAATCTATAGATATGTAGTCACACATCTGGATAATGAGACGGTGCCAGTACATGAAGAGATTCATTTCGTGAAGAACTATTGTGAGCTTCAAGAGATAAGTTCTCCTCATACCATACATGTGGAAATTGCCGAAGAACTGGAAATATGCAAGAATAAGACCTTGCCATTGGCGATACAAATGATGGTAGAGAATGCGATAAAGCATAACTGTCATACCAAGGAAAGACCGCTTTTTATCTCAGTGTATTGTCATGGCGAATATATTATCGTTAGAAATGTAGTGAATCCGATAAAGAGCACTTTACCTACAACACAAAAGGGATTGTCAAACTTGCGTCTGCGCTATAGTCAATTAGGAAAGGAACTAGTCGTTAGTAACGACAATAAATATTTTGAAGTTAAACTTCCAATCTTATCAAAATCATGAAAGTTTTAATCATAGAAGACGAAGAACGTGGCTTTTCAAGACTGAAACGCCTCTTGCAAAACATAGACAACTCTATGGAAATACAAGGACCGTTAACAACAATGAGAGCGGTCATCGACTATCTGCAAAATCCGCATGACGAGGATGTAATCTTTGCGGATATAAGACTGGGCGATGGTGATGTGTTCGAGGCTTTCTTGGAGATAGCCCCAACTTCGCCTGTGATATTCACCACGGCTTATAATGAATATGCCTTGGAAGCATTCAAGAGCAATGGCATCGCCTACCTTCAGAAACCGATATTGCCAGAAGAATTGGAGAAAGCTCTAATAAAGGCTAAAGCCCTGTGCAATAAAATCATAGATTACTCAGCTCTGATGGAGAAAATGGGGATGGCAACAGGCAAGAAATGGAGAGACCATTTCCTTGTGCATATCTATGATGGCTTCAAACTTGTCAAGACAACTGACATTAGTTATTTCTTATCAGAAAATGGTGTCGTTAGGGCATACCTTAGTGATGGTAATTCTGTACCCATCAACCAATCTTTGAATGACTTGGAGCTGCAATTAAATCCCAATTTGTTCTTCCGTGTCAGCCGCCAATATATGGTAAATATCGAGCGCATTGACAAACTCACCAATTTCTTCAAATACAAAATGACCATTAGCCTTCATGGATTTCCTGAGTTGCGAATTGTGGTCAGCAAAGACAAAATCATGCAATTGAAGAATTGGCTCGACAGATGAAGACAAGAATTGACTTGATGTTTTTTCGCACAACTATATAAAAAAAGAAGTTTCACTGTGGTACATATTGTTGAGAGGCGTACCACGGTGAAAATTGTGGAAACAGACAATATACATTAAATTTGGATTCACTGATGTTTCTAATCTCAAATTACTTGTGAAGCAAGGTTTTACTATAAAAAGTTCTAATTTCCATAAAATTCCTCTTGTAAATCATTGGATATTTAGAAAAATATCGTATCTTTGCCCCCAAATTGAGGTGTTCTTTGCATATTGCAAAATACAGAAACGAGCAGAAGTCCGCTCGTTTCCATATTGTTACCTGTATAATATAGGCAAACGCCCAACTTCTTGATTTTCAATCAAAGTCCAAATTAGAGCGAGTTAGATTCGTAAACATTTGGATATCTGAAGAAAAGTTGCTATTTTTGCACAAAGTTATTCATATATAAATACTTCGATGCAAAAATGGCAACTTTTACGGCTTTATACAATATGAGGATCTTCAACTTTGAAGATGTGATGCGTGAAATGAAATTATCTCATGCAGGAACATCCACGGCCATATCCCGATGGCAATCGCAGAAGGTTCTGAAGCCCATTAGACGAAACATGTACGTCACTATTGATCCATCGACAGATGCTCCCATGTGTGACAAGTTCGAGTTGAGTTCCAAGATTTCAGAATCTTCATATGTTGGTTGGCACACAGCCCTTGAATTACATGGAGTTGCCCACCAACCTTTCTACAACGCCTATGTTGGAAGCAAAAGCCGCTTCAAAGATTTTGCTTTTGAAGGAATAGACTTTGTGTATTATGCAGCCCCTTTTGAACCAACTGCGGAAAATGGCGTTATAACTCCCAAGGGAAATCCTTATGTACATGTAACTGATTTGGAACGAACAGTCATAGACTGCTGTGACCGTATAGAACGTGCTGGAGGCATTGAGGAATTGCTTCATTGCATGGAAGGAATATCACTGCTTGATGAGCCCAAACTCGAAAAGTATCTGGCATTGTACAATAAAGCATTCCTCTATCAAAAGGTAGGATTCATCCTGGAGCATAGCAAAGAGCATCATCACATAAGCGACCAATTCATAGAAATGTGCCGCTCGAAAGGTGCCTTGCACACCAAGCGTCTAACCTCCACAGGCGATTCTGACACCTATTTATGTCGATGGAAGCTTTATGTACCAGAGGATTGTGTAATTGAGAAAAAGAATTTATCAGTATGAATATACAAGAATATCTAAAACAATGTTCTGTTAAGTCCGTGGACGAACTTACAGACGAACAGGTAGTGGATTACTATACCAAGGGAAATGCAGGTATAGCTCAAAAATGTGCGGTAGAATTAGCCCTTCAAAATTATTCAGAATGCGGTTTTACAAAGGATCAGATAATGACGTCTATTCGTAAAGCTATGGCTACAAAAGTAAAATTTGGCATGACCTATATTACTAACGAATCGGCAATAGGTCCATATGGAAAAGAATCAAGATGGGTGCTAGAACCTTAATCTTCCACTTATATTTTGTTGGTTATTTTGCCTTTAGAAATATTGCATACTAATAACCAATTCCTGCAATATATACCGATAAGTCGTGGAAATCTATCGTTTTTCAATAGATTTCCACGACTTATCGACACATTATCTTTTAATTTTCGATTTTACCAAATCGCATTTTACATGCTTATACAACATATTCTCATTCTCAACCATAATATCATAAGAAGGAATATTGGGAGATTCAAATGTACCATAAGCATCTACAACTAAGACAATGCCTTCCTTCAACGTATCATCCCATTGAAATGTGACTAAGTCACCAACCTTGAATAGCTCATGAGGGAACGTATTTCCATTCTTTTCCTTGATTGCCATATTCTCTGAATTTTAAATTACTTCCTTAAAAGTTTTTTATTATAAATATAATGAAATATTTCGAAACCACCAACTTTTTCCGGCATTTTCTTTTATAAAAAGAAAAATATGTCACCTCAGAATACCGATAAATGTGAGAATCGTGGCTATTTCTCATAGAACTTAGTTAAACATTGACACATATTCTACTATTTAATGAAAGATCAATCGTTGAACGAATAACAAGTCACCCTATGGCTTTATGGAAATGCAGACCCAAAGAGATGAAGTAAGATCCATATCGATATTAAAATCGAAATTATTAAACAACGAGGTATGTTTAACACTATAGCTTCCTCCAGTTTGAACTATCCAAATTTTTCTACAAGTTGCCCATTTTTGCAATTCTCTAAAGTCATAATTTAAAGAATCACAAGCAAATACAAAATTAAGCATTTCAACCACGTGGTTGAAATGCTCGCCTACATTTATCCTTTTTTAACTAGCAACCTAACCCGTTTTATCTGCAAGGTTTATTTACATTTATTATAGTACAACACCAGAACATAATCATAACGATTAGATAAGAGACTAAGCCACGAACCAACTAACATGTGTTAAACATGCAAGAATTTTGCAAGTATTCGACATTAACAAACACATTTTTCGAAGAAAAAGCTTATCTTTGCATCAGTATTAATAAGAAAATGACATTGTTATGATACTTAGAGCTACATTTGAAAATATATATTCCATCAAGGATGAGACTCAAATCAGCTTTGTGGCAGGTAAGAGCAACGCACATCCGTCTCATGTTTCCCGTGCAGAGAAGCGTGACGATATTTCTGTGCTGAAGGCTGGTATCGTTTATGGAGCCAATGCTTCCGGAAAGAGTAACGTTATCAAGGCCATTGCACTGCTCCAGCAGATTGCCAATGGAAGCTTTCCGCAAAGCAAGGTGGAACCTTTCAAGCTTGCTGATACCGAAGAGAAAAACTCTAAGGTAGAAATCGAGTTCAAGACCAAGGGTAAGTGCTTCGCCTATGGCATGGAGTTCAACATCGGAGGAATCAAGGAGGAATGGCTGTTTGAAATCAACAGCCGTACTGACAAGGAAGTTTTCACCAGAAAGGTTACAGCTGACGGCAACGGGTTCACGTTTGGCAAGGTGGATGGAAATGAAGAAACATCCATGCTGCTGAAGTTCATCGCCCACAGTACTCCTTCCGATTCCAGCTTCCTTTCAGAGTATGTACGCCGAAACGGCAAGGGACTTGAAACCATACGCATGACCAAGAACTGGTTTGCAGACGGCTTGAAGATCATCTTCCCAAGCACACGCCTGCAGGGAATTTCTTTCCTTACTGAAAACAATGATGAGCTACAAGAAACGACACGCTCGCTTCTTGCCTACTTCAACACGGGCATTTCAGATGTGCGGCTGTATAAAATGAAGAAGGAAGATGTGAACTTATCTTCCGATTTACTTGACAACATACTCAGCAAGGCCAAGAACGGCAAGGCGTACAGCATGGCTGCCACAGTTGGAGGCGAAATGCTTCTTTTCGAGGTAAATGCCAACGGAGGATATGAAATTTACAAGCAGAAGGCTGTTCACCGGAATCTTACTTCCGGCACAGAGGTTGTTTTTGATCTGAGCGAAGAATCAGATGGCAGCATCCGATTGCTCGACTTCATTCCAATGCTCATCGATTTGAAGCAAAATGAAGTTGACTATCTAATCGACGAGATTGACCGCAGTATGCACCCGATGCTCTCGCAGAAAATCTTAGAGTGCTATTTCTCAGGACTGGAGTCAGGAAGAGACACTCAGCTCATCTTCTCCACCCATGAATGTAACCTGCTCAACCTCGACCTTATCAGAGCTGATGAAGTCTGGTTTGTCGAGAAGGGAAAGGATGGAGCGTCTCATCTTACATCCTTGGCAGAATTCAAGCCTCGTGAAGACGTTCGCAAGGGTTATCTATTAGGGCGCTATGGAGCCATTCCGTTGCTTCCTAAGGAGGCTATGAAGTGGTAAATACAGACTGCTATAGGTTTAAAAAAATCTGAGCCACATACTTTTCAGTGCAAAAAACCGAAAAAGTTACGATTTCCCGTGGAAATCTGTTAAATATTGATACATTTCCACGACTTATCGATATATTTTTGTATCTTTGCCACATAAATAAATAGAGAATAAAACAAGAAATACGATATGTTAATAGGCAGAGAAAATGAAATAGCAACACTCCACGGACTGATGAGTTCTGATGAATCACAATTCGTGGCTGTTTACGGAAGACGACGTGTCGGCAAGACCTTTCTTATCAGAGAGGCCTACAAGAACCATTTCGTTTTCCAGCATACCGGCACTTACGGAGCCACTCGCAGGCAGCAGTTAAGCGACTTTCGAGAATCTCTTTATCTTGCCGGAATGGGAAAATGCGCAATGCCCAAGACATGGTCTGAGGCATTTGGACTGCTGTGGAATTTCCTGAATACGTTCCCTGAAAACGAGGAGAAGAAGGTTATCTTCATCGATGAACTTCCCTGGATGGACACGGTTAAATCAAACTTCGTCCGTTCACTCGACCATTTCTGGAATGCCTGGGCTTCTACGAGAAAAGACCTTATCCTGGTCATCTGCGGAAGCGCCACATCATGGATCATCGACAATGTGGTCATGAACTATGGTGGCCTTCACAACCGTCTTACATGCAAGGTTCTGCTGCAACCATTCACCCTCAGAGAGTGCAAGCAGTATTGCGAAGCGAAGAATCTGGGCTATAAGGACAGGCAGATTCTCGAAGCTTACATGGCCTTGGGAGGAATCCCATACTATTGGAGCTTCCTGAAAAAAGGAATGAGCGTGGCACAGAATTTCGACCGGATATTTTTCCAGCCAGGTGGAGAACTTACACAAGAGTTTGATGCTCTCTACGCTTCCCTATTCAAGAAGCCACGCTGTCATATAGCAATCATCACAGCACTTGCCAAGAAGAAACAGGGTCTGCTGAGAGAAGAGTTGCTGAAAGCGTCGAAACTCTCAGACAACGCAGATTTCTCGAAAGCGCTGCAGGAACTGGAGCAATGCGGTTTCATCCGCAAGTTCACAGCCATCGGCAAGAAGACGAAGGATGCGACCTTCCAGCTCATAGACAACTACACCCTATTCTACTTCGATTTCATATCGGAGAACACCAATGGGGATGAGCATTTCTGGTCTTCATCCGCAGGTACATCCATCCATTACGGTTGGGCAGGAAGAGCATTCGAGCGTGTCTGCATGCAGCACGTCAACCAGATTAAGGCAGCCCTCGGCTTCTCAGCCGTTGTGAGCAGCGTTCATTCCTGGTCATATAAGGGAACGAAAGACCCAGTTACTGGCAAGACGCTGACGAAAGGAGCACAGATAGATATGCTCATCGACAGAAATGACGATACAATTAATCTCTGTGAGATGAAATATACCAACGCCCCTTACGTTATTACAGAAGAAGAGGACAATCGCATTCGCAACCGAAGGGAGACCTTCATCAGGGAAACAGGCACCGAGAAAACGGTACTCATCACGATGATTACCTCCTATGGACTTGCGCCGGGCGGCTATTCTGATGACATCCAATGCCAGCTGACGATGGCAGATTTATTCAGATAAAAGCCGACCTCTCAAAAATGATAAAAAACCACGTTTTAGCACGAAAATGCAGATTTTGAGTGTTTGCAAAGGTTAAATATGTTAAATCTTCAACCCCTAAAAATGGGCGTTTGTAAAGATATATGACATACAAAATGAATGAAATCAAGTGAAACCAAGTGAAAATACGAAAATCGTAAGTAGCTGATAATCAACATTCTTTTCATTCAGAAGGAAAGCGGCTCGCAAACAGCACGTCAGTACTTAACCGATTGAGAATCAATGACATTCATTATTTGCGTGGGAAAGTGAAAGGCGTAGAAAAGGGCTTAAAAAGATACTTGAAAAAAGTAGGAAAGTAGGACTAAAAAGTACTGAATATCAGATAATTAAGGAGGTAAAAATCCTTACATTTTAGTCTGGCTTTCATATGGCTCAAACATACATTAAACAACTGGTACTCAGTTGATTACGTATGGTGCATCGGAAAGTAAGTCGTGATAAACAACGATTAATATCGACAACAAATGATAGTTAAGGTGCTCAAAATGAGCACCTTTCTTTTTAGCCTTACTATTGGTTATAATCAATGGTAAGGCTTTTTTAGCACCTTTTTGTACCGCTCTTGTACCTCCACTTTTCAAAAGTAATAATATGAGACTCCATTTTTGGCAAATGAGTGCAAGATTGCCGAGAGTTTTGGACAATGATGGACGATGATATAAGACTATTGAAAATAAACGGGGTAATGACAGACGACTTTTTCTACAATAAATTAAGTAAAAAAGTATAAAAAGCGTACAAATGACAGCAAGCAAAGAAAGAATTCTAAAAATTTGCGAGTATTGTGGGAAGAGCTTCTATGCATCAAAATCCACAACTCGTTATTGCTCCAAGCAATGCAACAGTTATGCCTATAAAGCAGCAAGACGTGAGGAGAAAGTAAAGATGGCTGAGACAATGAGCCACCGAAAAGCTTCCGAGAAATCCATGTCTGAAATCCTCGTGAAAGAATACCTCACTATTCAAGAGGTCGCTATACTTTTGGGACTAAGCAGACAGACCATATATAATATGGTGTATAGTGGTAAGTTGCGAGCATCCAAGATTACTTCTCGTTTATCTTTAATCAGAAAGCGAGATATAGATTATCTTGTTGATAGTTTACCATACACCACTAAAAAAAGTGCTTCAAAAGAAGCAGTTCATGCAAACCGAGAGCTACCTGTTCCAGAATATTACTCTGCCAAGGAAATTGCAGAAGTCCACAACACTTACGAGACTGCCATCTATGAGATAGTCAAGAAAGTCAAGATTTCAAGAATATCCATACAAGGAAGAGTATATTGGAACAAGAAAGAGGTGGATGATTATTTTGCGCACCTGTCTCCAGACCCAACCATCAGTGAATGGATGACTGTTATGGACATTCAACAGAAATATTGTATGACAAAAACAGCCGTATATAGTTTCGTTAGTCACAATGCTATTCCAAGAAAAATGGAAGGTAACAATGTTCTGTATTCCAAGCGTCATGTACAATTGGCAAAAGGTGAATCCGTAGAAGACCAACTTTATTATACAATACCGGAGGCCATGAAGTTGTATGATTTAAGTCAGGACCAGATTTATAAGCGTATCAAGAAATACGCTATTGAAAAGGTGAAGATTGGCAAGTATATCAAGATTTCCAAGCGAGATTTAGAGAAAGCTATCGGCAAGCCTAAGGTTATTTAGCGGTTATCAAAAGGTTAAGTTGTACCCCATTACATAACTCTATTATTTTGCAATCGATTTCAAAGATCTCTTAATACGGGATCATATATGAAACATAAGTATCACATTATAAAAAGTAAACATCATGGTAAATACATGTACAAGAGTTTCTCTTCGCCAAAGAGCGATTAAAAACGACCGTATTTCTCTTTATTTGGATTTCTATCCACCAGTACGCAACCCTGAGACTATGCAAATGAGTCGCAGGGAATATTTAGGTATCTATATCTATGCTCATCCAAAGAATGAGATGGAACGTGAGTTTAATACAGATATGCTCAACAAAGCAGAGGCCATCCGTTGTATCAGAACCCAATCACTCATCAATGAAGAATTTGGTTTTTTGGACAAAACACGACAGAAAGCTGATTTTTTGGCATACTTTGAGAAGATGACACATAAGAAAGATGACAAGTGGACATGTGTCTACAAGCATTTCTTCAAATTTGTTCAAGGTCATTGTACATTTGGGGATGTGACAGTGGAACTTTGCAAAAAGTTCAGAGAGTATCTTCTGAATGCAAATCAGTTGAATCGAACAAAACAAAAGGTATCTCTCAACTCTGCAGCAGGTTACTACTCTACTTTCCGTGGTCTCTTAAAAATCGCCTATCGTGACAAGTGGCTGCGTGAGAACATCAATGACTATCTGGACAAGATTGAGCCACAAGATGTAAAGAAGGAGTTTCTTACCCTCGATGAAGTAAAGCAGTTGGCAGCAACTCCTTGCGATATACCTGTATTGAAGTCTGCCTCCCTCTTTGCTTGCCTCACAGGATTGCGAATCAGCGACATCTTAAAATTGCGTTGGGAAGACTTCGAGATAGCTCCCGACCAAGGCTATTGCTTGCGTATTCGTACCCAGAAGACTCAGACCGAGGCAACCTTGCCTATCAGCAACGAGGCATACGAACTATGTGGTGAACCAAGCACGGGTATCGTGTTCAAGGGATTGAAGCGCAGCATGATTAACCATCCCCTTAAAGCATGGTTGAAGAAGGCAGGAATCACCAAGCCATTTTCATTCCATTGCTTGAGTCACAGTAAATTCTTTTATTTATTGAATATCAGCGAGTTGAGTATTTTAAAGAATGTAACTGCTAACGATTTAGAAACGAGCTATATTCTTTTTCTTTCACAACTTTGCAATATACAAAGAACGCTTTGATTTCGAGTGCAAAGTTAAATCTAATTTCTGAAAAACAACATTTTATGCTGTGATTTTACAAAATATTAAGATTAGTCTTTGCAAAGGTAAAAGAGTAGTTACCAACAGTAATTTTCATGTAACGTCATTTTAAGAGTATGGCAAAAAGAACATATTCATAAACGCATATATGTATCTTGCCATATTGGGAAATCAATTGCTTAGTTCCATTTTTGCAGAGTATATTTCTATTTTGTCTAAATTACGACGGAATACAGCAGATATTCAAGGGATTTGGATGGATTATCAAAATAAAACGTTATTTTTGTAGCATAAAACGATAAAAACATGAAATTAAATCGTATAAGAGCAGTCTTAGAGGACAAAGGGATAAGCCAAACATGGCTTGCAAAGAAGTTGGGAAGAAGTTTCAGTACGGTCAATGCTTATGTATGCAACCGCTCTCAACCCAACCTTACCACACTTCTTGAAATTGCGCAGTTATTGTCTGTGGATATGAAAGAACTAATTACGGATGAGACGGAGCGTACCACTATATAGAAAATGAAAGACAATGTCAAACAATAGTTAGTGAATTGCCTTATGATAATCAAAAAACTTGGCTTATTCGTATTATGGTGCATTTGCATCATATTGGGGCTAAAAGCTCTTACTCATGCATTTTCGGAAACTGTCGGAATAGTTATAATAGTTTGTGTCGTGGTTGTTGCTGATATTGTTCAGAGATATTTCAATCGACATGAACGGTGGTTCCGAAAGAGAGTTAATATGCTGAGAACCATTTGTCCGAATTCTCCAAATGATTTTCGGATGATTGGTGACCCATTGTTTGAGTCTTTTTCTTTGGGAAATTTCTTCATTCAATACAAGCCTGAAACCAAGGAGTTTCACCTCTGTTGCTGTATTTATATGGTTCTCCCCAATATTGTAGAGACTTGGAACAAAGCAATAGAAGACATAAATACAATTATTGCCCAGAAAGCGCCTTACGTAAAAATTGTAATAGATAGGCATGGTGAATTAGGGCAGGGTTTCAGTCTGATAATCCCTGCTAAGAAAGCGAAGAAAACACTTTTGTTGGCATTTGCTCACATACTCCTTGAACTCAAGAAGTCGCTCCCATATAGAACTAACGAGAATGGCATTTTAGTATGTGAAGTCTATTTTAAAATCAAGGTGTTCAACACGATTTGCTATGGCGAATATGATGGCGTGAGAGTGCTGAAAGCGGTTACCATATCTTCAGATGGAAATTATACCTTCGTCAATGTCGAGGAAGATGAATGTGTGCCAGAAGACTTTACTAAGTCCAATCCTCCGATGTCCATCATCCTGCAATATGACTTGTATTCAATAGAAACCAATATGTTGATTAGCAAAGAGGAATTTGATGTCCATTGGGAGAAATGCAAAGACTTGTGTGAATCATAATCATTGGAGTACGGATTACAAATTCGATAGCACTATGAATTTTACAACTATAATGTTAGGACATAAAAAAAGGCAAGTTAGGCTACAAGCTGATGTTAGTTACGACCCTTTTCAAATTTTTCCTGATTTACAACATGTAAAAGACAACAATCTCTTCCACATCGATGAAGGAGATGTATTTTATGACTTCATAGGTGACCAAGGACCATTAAGATTTATTTCCGATAACTTCAAAGATTTGTTGGAAAATAATGGAGTAAAGGGAGTTTCTTTTATCCCCATAAAAATATATGGTTCAAGGTTGCAATACTATGCTCTGTTAGAAACGCAAATAGATTCTATCTGTGAACATGGTTCTGACGGAGACCATATTTATGGGACTTTCCAAATAGATTTCACCTCGTGGAATGGAGAAGAACTCTTTTATTTGAAAGATAGTGGGGCTATAGTTTGTTCTTTACGAGTTAAAGAACTCATTGAAAGACACAATATTTCAAATGTCTCTTTTGAAGGCTTAGATAAATATTAAGAATTGACTATGATGAAATTTATAACTATCAGCATATATATATCATTATCCTCAAATCCGCAACCGCCCTCATAAGATGACACAG
>NZ_QTXV01000052.1:0-21381 GCF_003461825.1 Prevotella sp. AM42-24
TTAAAAGGGGTGCGTCACAGACTTATGACACACCCCCTTTAATGTTATATTCCCAAATTTCTCATAACTCAAAGGAGATTGACTTCATTTTAAGTTCCTCTCCATTTCAGAGCCTGAAGCAGAAATTCTGCTACACAGGCATCATCATTTGTTAATCCTATAACATTCTTTTTTACCTTTTCAACTTAATCCTATTGAACACTGTTAATCTCTGAATAAACAATCTTTTTTCTTACCTTTTCTAATACCTGTTACCTAAACTAACAATCTAAAACCTAAAACTAAACCTAAACAACTAACAATCTTAACCTAAAAACCTAATAACCTTTTGTCTTATTGACGATGCAAAGGTACGACGATTTTCGGTATCTTCCAAATCTTTAGAAGAAAAAGTCTCAAAAAAGCCCTTTTTTTTGATGTACATCAACTATGTGTGTGCGCACACATCAAGTATTTAGCTCAAAATTGACCTGTATCAAGCACTTAGAAGAATGTAGCTGAAAGCGGCTAATCGCCTTTATACATTATTATATATATAATAGCAGCTTTTTCCTATATGTAATTGCAGCTATTCTATATATTTCTGCTGTTATTTGCCGATATAAGCCTCTTCACTCATATAAACAGCGATGGTTTTGAGCTTGATATAATCTTCTGAGAGATAGATGAGGCCCTGATTGCCCCAGTTGGTGCCCCAGGAGTTGCGGCAAACGTAATATCGTTGTTTGCCCTGAACGAAGGTACCGATGATTTCCATCACATGATCATCGGTGGTATGCAACTGTTCGAAAGCTTTCTGACGGGACTCCTGGGTGATAGGGCGCTCGGCAGAAGTGATATCCACATAGTTGTTCTTAGGATTCTGGAATCCCGGTTCGCTGATATCGCCTTCCCAACAAACAGGATGGCCATTCTCTATCGCCTGCTGGATATGCTGCAGCAGTTCGTCGATAGGAATATTGAGAAACTCGTCATGCATCTGGTTGTCGGCTACCTCGAGTGAGAAGTATTCACGGAAGGGATGGTGGGTGAAGCTTGTCAGGGCCACATATTCTTCCGGATAGCAGACGCTGTGGGCAAATTCCAGAGGAGTATATTCTGCACCGAGCATGTGAATCTGCTGGGCTGGCATATATCCTAATTCTGAATCGAAGAGATCGTTGAGTTCTTCCTTCAGTTTCGCGATACCGGCACCCTTGGCGATAGCACCGTTGCAAACCTGCTCTACCTTGCGGCAGAGTACCTTATAGTTGATATCTTTCTTGTCCTCGTAGCTGTCGTATGGTTCGGCTCCGTATTTATTGATATAATGGATGAGCATCGAACTCATACCCCTCATGCTGATAGGTTTTTTACCTTGAGAAAAATAATATTCCAAGGCTTTTTCCTGCAGCATCATGCGGGCGATGTAAGCCACGGAGAGGTTGATGGAGTCGCCCTTCATGATATGTTCACTCTCGATGGTAGCCAACATGCCGTATGCCCAGCAGAGTTCACTTTGTCCCTGGTCCTTGACGGGGGTAGTGCCGATGAGTTTGACATGGGCAGGTAAGTTGTTCTTCCCAGCTTTCTCTGATGGTTGGGAAGAAGGCTGACTCTTGTAGTCACAACTGGCAATGAAGAGTGTGGCAAGTATGGCGAAGATAATCTTTCTTTTCATGTTGTCTGAACTTTATTTTGTACAAATTGCTTTTAATTGGTTGCAAAGATACTATAAAAATCTATAGTATTGCTCATATCTCAAAGAAAAAGTGTAACTTTGCATCCTAAAAAGATATATATGACATTCATGAATGATAAAATAAAAGAATTTGAGGTGATGGCTCCTGTGGGATCTCGCGAATCCCTGGCTGCAGCTATCCAAGCCGGAGCAGATTCTGTCTATTTCGGTATCGGCAAGTTGAACATGCGTTCACATTCTGCCAATCATTTTACCATCGATGACCTGCGTGAGATCGCTGCTACCTGCAATGAGCATGGTATCAAGACTTATCTCACCGTCAATACCGTTATCTATGATGATGATATTGCCACGATGAAGGAGATTATCGATGCTGCTAAGGAGGCTGGCATCTCGGCTGTCATCGCAAGTGATGTGGCTGTGATGAGCTATTGTAATGAAGTGGGCGAGGAGGTTCATCTTTCTACCCAGTTGAATATCTCCA
Source organism: Prevotella sp. AM42-24 (assembly GCF_003461825.1). Taxonomy (NCBI): domain Bacteria; kingdom Pseudomonadati; phylum Bacteroidota; class Bacteroidia; order Bacteroidales; family Prevotellaceae; genus Prevotella; species Prevotella sp. AM42-24. Next base: position 2,166 of record NZ_QTXV01000052.1, read on the forward strand.
ATACGGAAGCGCTGAAGTTCTATGCCCGCTTTGCTGATGTTTCGGTGCTGGCTCGTGAACTGAATATGGATCAGGTGAAGCATATCCACGAACAGATAGAGCAGCAGAATATCTGTGGTCCTATGGGCAAGCAGATTCGTATTGAGATGTTCTGTCATGGTGCGCTCTGCATGGCAGTTTCCGGCAAGTGTTATATGAGTTTGGCTAATGCCAACCGCTCTGCCAACCGTGGTGAGTGTGTACAGATTTGCCGTCGCAGCTATACGGTAACTGATAATGAAACGGGCAATCAGCTGGAAATCGACAATAAGTATGTGATGAGTCCTAAGGACCTGAAGACTATCCGCTTCATCGACCGTATGATGGATGCCGGTGTGCGTGTCTTCAAGATAGAAGGTCGTGCCCGTGGTCCTGAATACGTCTATACTGTAGTAAAATGCTATAAGGAGGCGATTGCTTCTGTACTGGAGGGTACTTTTACTGAGGAAAAGAAGGATGCATGGGACGAAAGATTGGCTACTGTGTTCAACCGTGGTTTCTGGGATGGTTATTACCAGGGTCAGACACTCGGCGAATGGAACAAGCACTATGGTTCGGTGGCAACAGAGAAGAAGGTACTCGTAGGTAAGGTGATGAAGTACTTCTCCAAACTCGGCGTGGCTGAAGTTGCTGTGGAAGCTACTACCTTCAATCAGGGCGATAAGCTTCTGATTACAGGAAATACTACAGGTGTGATGTATCTCAATGCCGACGAGATCCGTTATGATTTGAAACCAGTTGAGACAGCCAAGCAGGGCTGGAGAGTATCTATCCCTGTACCAGATAAGGTTCGTCCGAATGATAAACTCTATAAATTAATTACCGTAAACGAAATAAAGGAAATAAAATAATGGCAACAATCAATGATTTGCAGGATGAAGTAGTGGAGGAGTTTCAGGACTTCACCGATTGGATGGATAAGTATCAGATGCTCATCGACTTGGGTAATGAATTGGCTCCTCTTGATGAGAAATATAAGAACGAACAGAATCTCATCGATGGCTGTCAGAGCCGTGTATGGTTGCAATGCGATTATGAGGATGGCAAGCTCGTGTTTACTGCTGATAGTGATGCTCTTATCGTGAAGGGTATCATCGCTCTTCTGATTCGCGTATTGAGCGGTCATACTCCTACCGAGATTATGGATGCTGATCTTTATTTCGTAGAGAAGATTGGTTTGAAGGATCATCTGAGTCCAACCCGCAGCAATGGTCTCTTGGCGATGATCAAGCAGATTCGTATGTACGCTTTGGCTTACAAGACCAAGGAGGCTGAGGGAAATGCGTAAATTAAGAACGATAGAGATGAACCGCCTCACGCTGGAGGAATTCAAGGAGGCTGAGAAGCTTCCCCTGATAGTAGTCTTGGATGATGTGCGTTCATTATATAATGTAGGAAGTGTTTTCCGCTCTTGCGATGCTTTCCGTGTAGAGGCTGTATATCTGTGTGGTATTACCGCTACTCCTCCTAATGCCGAGATTCATAAGACGGCATTGGGTGGCGAGGATAGTGTCGATTGGGAATACTTCAAGACCACGGAAGAGGCTGTGGAGAAATTGAAGCAGAAAGGCTACTTCGTGTATAGCATCGAACAGGTGGAAGGCTCTACCAAACTCCAGAATTTGCCGGAGGCTCATGAAAAGCTTATTCAAACGCCGTTAGAATCAGACAATCAAGAGAAATCTTCATTCTTCACTCTTCACTCTTCACTCCCCAGCGGCTATGCCGTAATCTTCGGCAACGAGGTGAAGGGTGTAAAGCAGAACATCGTGGATATGAGCGATGGCTGCCTGGAGATTCCTCAGTTTGGTACGAAGCATTCGCTCAATGTCAGCGTAACGGCAGGCATTGTGGTCTGGGAGTTTGCCAAACTCTTGAAGTTATAAGCGGCATTCAAGCTGATTTCGTTTGGTAATATCAAATAAAAAGCGTATCTTTGTCGCTTATCACCACTTCTCTACCCAAGCAGAATGAGTATTCGAGTATGATAAATGGGGTGGTAGTACTGGACGATTTGTTTAGAAATTAACAGGTGTATAAAGCAGAAGGTCAAGCAAGTTTCTCATGATGGAATTCTTGCTTGACCTCTTTTCGCTTTCGGATATTTGTATGTTGTATGTTGTTTTATATTTTGTCATAAACCAGCACATCACCTTGTGGGGTCGAAAGTTTCAACTGGGCATTACTAATGCTCAAAACTTTGAAAGCAACAACCTTCTTGTTCACGTACTTTATGACGTAAGCACCAGATTTTACTTTTCCTACAAAACTTTGATTGAATTTTGTCGGAATTGTTGCTGCAAGATAATAAGGATAAGAGTTACTGAAAAAACGTTTACTTTCTTTCGTCTCTTCTCGTTTTATATAGTGAGAATTGGATGTATTTGTTACTGTTGTATTTGTAAAGGACATTGTTTTGTCACAATAGTCAAGTACAGGCTTAGTTAATTTCCACTTTGTGCCACTTAATTCTGCTATTGATACCTTTTGAGCATGGCATGTCATGCTCAAAAGGAATACTAAGGCAATTATCAGACTATTTCTCATATTATTCTATTTATTCTATCACCCATTCCAAGGTGCTTATTTTTTCCTTAATTGTATAGTTGATGCCTACTTTCACCACAGGTTTGTTTTGCAGGGCAAAGGCATCGGCATACCGCTTGTCGTTGATTTGCTGAAGAGCTTCTTCTGCCGTCTTATTAAACTTCAGTTCCATGATGTAGATGGTGTCGTGCGTCTCCATCGTAATGTCTGTTCTTCCCTTGGCAGTATGTTGCTCTACGAGAATGCGGAAATTGGTGAGCAAGGCAAACATGATGTACATCATCTGTTGATAATGCCCCTCGTAGTTGGTATTATCGCAGTAAGGCACCGTCTCAAGGAAAGTCTTGAATAACAGTAGTGCTTCGTCCAATTGTCCCAGGTTGATCAGCTTGGACATCTTGGCGATGGTCGTGTTGCCCATAACCGTCTTGGAAGCCAGGTAGTGAGGGAGAAGACTTCTGTATAGGCCGACTCTGATTTCCTTGTTAGGAAGGGCGAGAGTGTATAGTTCGGTGTCCTCATCGTAATCCTTGATGGTGAAGTATCCACTCTGGTAGAGCAAAGGCATGATGGTGGTCATCGTCTCTGTAGCAGCATCAAAGTCATCCTTGCCTGCTTCCATCTTTTCGCCGAGGTCGATAGGGGTGAAAGCATACTTGCGCATCATGTTGATGAGGTAAGTTGGTGTGCCTGAACCGAACCAATAGGAATCCATCTTTTGCTTGGAAAAGCAGTTCAGTAAACTGAATGGATTGAATATATCTGGTGATGGCCATGCAAAATGATAGCCGTCGTAGTGCTGTTTGAGTCTTTCAAGGGTTTCGTCATGAGACAGGCTTAATTTTTCTGATAGTCTGTCAATATCATCACTCATTTGTGTCATCAACTCTTCCTTGGTTATACCACAGATTCCAGCGTATGGTGTATCCATGCTTATATTTGTGATATTGTTGAGTTCGCTGAAGATACTTAACTGGGAGAATTTGGTGATACCTGTCAGAAAAACAAAACGGAGCATCTTCTCGCAGTCTTTGAGCGGGCTATAGAAGTTTCTCATCACATTTCGCAGAATGTCTAAGGAGGTTCCTTCATGTACAACATCGAGTAATGGCGCATCATATTCGTCGATTAATACCACAGGTTGTTTGCCTGTTTTTTCATATACGGTTTGTATGAGGTTGAGCATACGTATGTTCGGGTCTGGAGAGTCACATGTTATGCCAAATTTCTCTTCATTGGTCTTTAGTATGAAGAGAAGATAGTGCTCCAACTGCTCTTTCTCCATGTGCTTGCCTCCAGCCAAACTGAAGTGGAGCACAGGATATTCATTCCATTCTTTCTCCAACTTTTCGATGGCAAGACCATTGAATAGTTCCTTTTTTCCTTCAAAATAGCTTTCGAAGGTAGATACAAGGAGTGACTTGCCGAAACGGCGTGGTCGGCTCAAGAAGAAATATGTACCATCAGTATGGGTCATACGATAGATGTATTCCGTCTTGTCAACATAGAACCAATCTTCTTTGCGGATTCGTTCGAAAGTCTGTATGCCTATAGGATATCGTTTTCTTGCCATTGTCTCTTGTTCTTGATTTCGAAGGCAAAGTTAAGCAAAATAATCGAAAGTACCAAGTTTGCTATTGTGATTTTTTCTGTGTTTTCCTCCTTATGGGTTCTTAACTAACCAGTCTTAGTCCTCAGAATAGAAAAGAAATGGCTTGCCAAAATCGTCAAGTACTTAAATTAAAAACGGGGCATTAAGAATTTTAAAAGACAATGGTAAACTTTCTCCTATCTTAGTTGATTGTTCTTGTTCCTATAAGATAATGTTTTGAAGCCTGATGAATTCTTCGTTCAGCGTCTTTGAATGTCCGTTCAAAGACGTTGAACCGCCGTTCAAAGACGTTGAACGGACATTTAACGTCGTTGAACGGAACTTTCTTCTAAGGGCATATACTTTTTATTCGGTTTAATGGTTTTAGTTGTGTGGTTTAACGGTTTTAGTTGACCACTCTCAGCATTATTTTTAATATGAGTTGACTCGGTTGTTACTTAGTTATAATTTACGTTGACTTACTATTTCTTGTCTGGATGGATTTATCGTGTCCACTTTGGGGAGCTGCTACAACTGAAAGTGTTAAATCTTGGATAAACGGACAAAGATATGATTACACGCCCTACTTTTAACTAAATTTAAAGTACTTCTTACAAGGTGCTATCGCAATGCATCCTATCCCCCTTACCCCTGCATCATAGGAAAGTTTCATGCTTTACAATGACGAAGATGAACCAGCGGAAAATCGAACTGTAATCGTAATCAGTAATCAACTCTGACGAAGGGGGTAGAAAAGGGGCAAAAGCGATTTATCACAAAAACACAAAGTAAAGTACCGCAAAAACACAAAGTAAAAACTAAACTTAGGGGAAACAACAGTCATTCAAGGAATGAATTAAGAGACTAAAACAAGTTTAATCTTAAATATCCGTAAAAAAATTACGGCATATTAGATTTTTATATATCTTTGCAAAAAAGAACTGCATACAGCAATCAAAGAACTTTCATTTGCACTCGCCTGCAGTAACATTTCGTTTATATTTTAACAAAGATATTATGTTAGTAAAATTTGCCGTTACGAATTATAGAGGATTTGCCAATCGCATAGAATGGGACTTGTCGGAACCAAGTAACTATTCGTTCAACACATTTGCCATAAAAGACGGAATCATCAAGAATGGCATCGTGTATGGACCTAACGGTTCTGGCAAGTCGAACTTTGCATTGGCTATCTTCGATATCACAAATCATCTTTCACAGAAGTGGAAAAGAGTGAACTATTATGACAACTTCACTTATACAGGAAAGTTGAACTTCCCTGTAGATTTTGAGTACACCTTCCTGTTGGGAGATGATCTGTTGCAGTATTCTTATAGCAAATCACCAGAGGGAAAATTAGAGGCAGAGAAACTTGTGGTGAACAACAAGCTGATATTCTGCAACAAGGATTCTATCCTGACATTGGATGAAGAAGAATTTCAGATGGAAGCAACCGTGAAGACCAACTTAGCCAACAACGCCAACAACGTATCCATTATCAATTTTCTTCTCACCTCCTACCCATTAGCAAAAGAGCATTATCTCCTTAAATTACAGAAGTTTGTCAACTCCATGTTGTGGTTCCGAAGCGTGGAGAAGAATGAATTCATGGGCTTAGCTACAGCTCCAGCAAACCTTGACGAATATATCATCAAGAATCATCTGACAGACGACTTTGAGGATTTCATCCATCGTGTAAGCGGACAAGACTTTGAGTTTCAGAAGCCGAATGATGACGACAAAGAACTGTATTGCATATTCGGCTTAGGTCGCATTCCATTTGATAAGATTGCATCAACAGGCACCCACTCGCTGATGTTGCTCTATTATTGGCTCAAGCAGATGAAAGATGCATCATTCGTTTTCATTGATGAATTTGACGCATTCTATCACTTCAAGCTTTCCTTCGAGGTTTGCAAGACACTTTTTTCCCTTCCATGCCAAGCTTTCACGTCATCTCACAACACTTACCTGATGACCAATGACTTACTGCGCCCAGACTGCAATTTCATCTTGCAAGACAACAAGATCAAACCATTGAGCAGCTGCACCCAGAAGGAACTGAGGTTCGGCCATAATATAGAAAAAATGTTTAGAGGTAACGCTTTTGAAGTATGATATTATTTGTTTTTGAAGGAGTAAAACGTGAGCCGGATTTATTCCGCACCATCCAACGATTGTACTTTTCCAACCGGGAAGAGCAGATAGTTTGTTCCTACAACAACAATATCTATCAGCTTTACAAGGATTTGCAGGAGTACGATGGAGATGGAGATATCGTGTCTTTACTGATGGAAAAGTTTGCCTCTCAAAAAGACAATCCTCTAAAAGGCATAGATAGATCTGCCGACATTTCCGAAATCTATCTTTTCTTCGATTATGATTTCCACAATAGGAATTTATCACTCGAAGAAATCAACAGACAGGTAAAAGAGATGTTAGAAACGTTTAATAATGAAACAGAATACGGAAAGCTCTATATTGATTATCCGATGGTAGAATCTATCCGCTATACCAAGTTTTTGCCGGATGCAAACTATTGGACCTATACGATATCCCGTACTGATTGCAGCAGGTTTAAGGGATTATCAGCAGAATTCTCAGCCTATCAAAGTTTTGATTTTATCCTTCTGACAGAGAATCGGGAACCTACAGAAGATGAAATAGAGGAAGTCAAGCAGAACTGGGTATATTTGAAGGAGCAGAACGTGAGCAAAGCAAACTATCTTTGCAATGGTGAGAACAGAATACCAGGATCAAAGGACGACATTCTTCAGGACAAGATATTCGATTCACAAATAGAGAAATATGTGAATACCGAGGAATGCAAAGTGGCAGTACTCAATGCTTTCCCGCTATTCATATATGATTACTTCAAGTAAGATTAGAATACAAAGTAAAAACTTATTTTGGATAGAAGATTAGCAAAAAAAATAAATGTCCACAGCAATATGTTTCATTTCACTAATTTTAATGTTTTAATTTTAGAACCTTCTTGAATGTATTCCAATAAATACATATCTTGACTTTGCAAAAATAATCAGAAAATCTGAAACTAACTCATGTTTTGTGATTTTTCTTTGTTAGTATTGTCATTATTTCTGGTTTTGTATCTTTTAGTGAAAATATGATATGGTAAAGAACGAGATAAGCGGCATTCCTCGGATGTGAATGCCGCTTATCATATTTCGATATTTGTCCGAGTTATCTCAGAAAAGAAGTCTTTTCAGTCTTCTCTTATTTCAGATATTCCCCGAAGTCAGTCAGTCTCATATCTCCCTTCTTCAGGAAGGTATCGTGCATGGCGAGGGCTGCCCGCATGCTCTGTGGCTCATGCCCCTTCTCGGCAAACTTCAGATATTCGCGGAGCATAGGGCGATAGTCTGGATGAGCACAGTTTTCGATGATTTCCTTGGCACGGCGCAAAGGACCCTTGCCACGAAGATCGGCAACGCCCTGCTCGGTAACAATGACATCCACATCATGCTCCGTACTATCCACGTGGCTACACATCGGAACGATGGCTGAAATGCAACCGTTCTTGGTGGTACTCTGAGTGGTGAAGATAGAAATGTAACCATTACGCTCGTAGTCGCAAGAACCGCCGATACCATTCATCAACTTGCTGCCGCAGATATGGCTGGAGTTCTCGTTGCCATAGATGTCGCACTCGATGGCGGTATTCATGGCGATGACACCCAGTCGGCGGATGACCTCAGGAGAATTGGAAATCTCACTCTGACGGATGGTGAGATGCTGCTTGAAATAGTCGATGTCATCATATACTTCCTTCAAAGTATCATTGGTGACGGTGAGGGATGAGCAGGAAGCATCCTTGATTCTACCTTCGCGCATGTATTTTACGACAGCATCCTGTACAACCTCGGTATAAACGCTGAATACCGGTACGTTAGGATTCTGACCCAATGCCTCGAGTACGGCATTGGAAGTAACGCCTACACCGCTCTGGAGTGGCAGGAACTGTGGAGGAATATGTCCCTTCTTCAGGTCGCTGACCAGGAAGTCGGCCACATTATGACCCATCTGTTCTGTGATAGGGTCGAGCGGCTTGAAGGCACGAGCCTCTTCCGGGATATTGCATTCTATCACGCCGACAATCTTATGGGCATCTATCTCTACATACTCTTTACCGATACGGTCGCCTACGTTCATGATAGGGATAGGTGTACGGAACGGGCATTCTGCTATTTCATAGACATCATGGAGATAGCGGGATGCTGGGCTGTGGAAGGTATTCTTCTCGATGAGCACCTTCTTGGCAAGGCGTACGATGGTAGGCACGATACCACCGGCAGAGGTAAGGAATGCCTTGCAGGTGGTTTCGCCTTCTTCCAGATCGCTCACCTCGATGATGGCAAGGTCTATCTCGCCATAGAAGCCACGGCGCAGACGCTCAGCCATGTGACCGAGGTGCATATCCTCGTAGTCGATTTCGCCCAGATTGGTATGGGTGCGGAAATCCTTGTTGGTAGAAAATGGCGCACGGAACTTGATGGCATGGGCTGCTGCCATGTCACCCTCGATACTTTGCGAGGTAGAAGCTCCTGTCAGGATGCCCACCTGGAATGGTCTGCCTGCTTCATGTTCTGCTACGGCTCTTTTGGAGAGTTCGCGGAAGGTAGCCTTAGGCACGCCGTTAGGTGTGAAACCACTTAGTGCTATCGTGTCCTGATCCTTGATCATAGCTGCGGCTTCGGCAGCTGAAAGTCTAATATATGCCATTTCCGTACTTTATTTATTATCATGTAATATTATCGGGCAATTTGTTGCTGCCCTTACATTTCATAACTTTTTGTGGCTGCAAAGTTACACATTATTTTTAATATATGGCAATCTTTTGACGAATTTATGCAAATAAAAGGCATTTTACTTATCTTTTGTGCATGAATATGCAGGAATAACTTGCTTTATGCATTTTTTGTTAGTAGTGAATAGGGATTGAAGATTTGCGGATGAATAGTATAGTGGGTTGCGAGAACAGACTCTGTGGATGATTTTTCTAAGATAAAAATGGTATTTTCAGACTATTTTATAACATTTTGTGGCTGAATTGACTGAAATCTCAGAAAAATGAGTTAACTTTGCAAACAAATATAAATAATAAAAAGAAAGGTTCATAATAAGATGGAACAGAAATTATTGATCTACAACACTCTCACTCGTACGAAAGAGAGATTTACTCCGCTCCACGCTCCTAATGTGGGCATGTATGTTTGTGGCCCTACCGTATATGGCGATCCGCATCTCGGTCATGCAAGACCAGCCATCACATTCGATATACTCTTCCGCTATCTCAAGCACCTGGGCTATAAGGTTCGCTACGTTAGAAACATTACTGACGTAGGCCACTTGGAGCACGATGCTGATGAGGGCGATGACAAGATAGAGAAGAAGGCTCGCCTGGAACAGTTGGAGCCAATGGAGATTGCGCAGTACTACACCAACCGCTATCACGTTGCCATGGAGGCACTCAATGTGCTCCCTCCAAGTATCGAGCCTCATGCTACCGGTCATATCATCGAGCAGGAGAAGTTAGTACAGGAAATCCTCGACAATGGTTATGCTTACGAGAGCAATGGTTCTATCTATTTTGATATCGAGAAATACAACAAGGATCATAAGTATGGTATTCTTTCTGGCCGTAACCTGGAGAACATCATCAATGAAAGCCGTGAACTTGCTGGTATCGGCGAGAAGAAGAATCAGGCTGATTTCGCTCTCTGGAAGAAGGCTTCACCAGAGCACATCATGCGCTGGCCAAGTCCTTGGAGCGATGGCTTCCCTGGCTGGCACTGCGAGTGTACTGCGATGGGCAGAAAGTACTTAGGCAACCACTTCGATATTCACGGAGGCGGTATGGACTTGATTTTCCCTCATCACGAGTGCGAGATTGCTCAGGCTGTGGCTTCTCAGGGCGATCAGATGGTTCACTACTGGATGCATAATAACATGATTACCATCAACGGTCAGAAGATGGGTAAGAGCTTGGGCAACTTCATCACTCTGGAGCAGTTCTTCACAGGCAATCATGACAGTCTGGAGCAGGCTTATTCGCCAATGACCATCCGTTTCTTCATCCTCTCGGCTCACTATCGCAGCACGGTAGATTTCTCTAATGATGCCTTGAAGGCCAGTCAGAAGGGATTGGAGCGCTTGATGAATGGTTTGAACGACCTGGAGCGTGTGCCTGTGGCTAAACAGAGCGACGAGCAGGTTCATAAGTTCGTAGCAGAGCTGCGCCAGCGTTGCTATGATGCGATGAACGATGACTTCCAGACACAGCTTGTCATCAGTTTCCTTTTTGAGGCTTGCCATGTTATCAATACAGCTCTTGATCATAAGGCGAATATTTCAGCCGATGACTTGAAGGAACTCACCGAAACGATGCAGCTCTTCACCTTCGATCTTCTCGGTTTGAAGAGTGAGAAGGGTGCCAACAATGATGCACGTGAGGAGGCTTACGGCAAGGTGGTGGATATGGTACTCGACCTTCGTGCTAAGGCTAAAGCAGCTAAGGATTGGGCTACCAGTGACCAGATTCGTGATGCTCTTGCTGATGCAGGATTTGAAGTTAAGGACACCAAGGATGGTGTAACTTGGAAACTGAATAAATAGGAAATTGAAGCTATAAGAAATAGTGTCAATTGAAAACGGATTCTATAAAAAAGTATAATAGCCTTCACGCTTTGTGGAGGCTATTATACTTTTTTCTCTTTAAACGAGTTGTTTGATGGTATTTCTCACTTTCTCTGCCGATGTGACGAGCGAATTGGATTCATCAGCCCCTTTGGCTCCCATATAAACCTCGTGGTTATAATGTTTCATCTTGCTCGCTACATTTACTCTTGCAGAAAAATGGTATTCGTGAATGCCTGTAGCATCGAATATCTGTCGGATGTTTTCCTCGTTGACGCCACTACCTGCCAGGAGCTGGATTGGAGGCAGGGGATATTCTTTCAGTTTCTTTTCCAGCTGGGCAAGCAGGCTGATACCATCTATCGCCTTCGGTTGCTGACCGGAAGTCAGGATTCGGTTGCATCCCAAAGAAATAATATCTTCAAGGGCTTTCATGGGATCTGCAGTACGATCGAAAGCACGGTGGAAGGTTATTGACATTGGGCGTGCCAGCTCCACTAACCTGCGGTTGGCTTCCCTATCAATTTCTCCCTCTTCTGTGAGGCATCCGAAAACGACTCCATCCACTCCCAATTCGCGACAGATGCGGATATCTTCTTCCATGCGTTCCAGTTCCAATGGGGTATAGAGAAAATCTCCACCACGAGGTCGGATGATGACGTGGAGTTTAGTCTTTGTGAGTAATTTGCGTGCCAGTTTTATCTCGCCATACGATGGGGTAGTACCTCCTTCGGGTATTCCTGCGCACAGTTCTACCCGGTCGGCTCCTCCCTCTTGTGCTGCCAGACAGCTTTCTACACTATTGGCACATATCTCAAATTTAAATTCTTCTCTGTTCATATCTTCTTTTTCTATTTATTGATCCATATTGAGTTTTTGGCTATATATCTTTCATGTTGGATGGGATAATCGTAGCAAAGTTACTACTTTTTCACAAAAATCCAAGGTATTTATGGTGTTTTTATCACATTTTCCCTAAAATGATATGACGGATAGTAGCTGTTCCTCAAGATAGGCATGAAAAATCGGTTTATCGGTAGGGTAGTGACTGATATAAAAGAATGCTAAAGGTTTATAAGTTTGAGGACTACAAACTTGTGAACTTCATTTTTATTGCTTATCTTTGCGGTTGGAAAAAATAATCTTAATAAATATGAGAAAAAGTATAGTATCTTTAGCCATCCTCTTCTTGGTTTCTTGGCAGGTGTTGATGGCCAACTGTTTGTCGGTGGATGCACATGACAAACCGCATTTTATCTCAGACGGGGCTTATCGCTCTAAGGTGGAAAATGCTTTCGAGAGTAAGATGAAACTCGTGGGCAGGCAGTTCTATCAGGTGAAAGGGATGAACGTCTATGATACAGTCCTGAAGAAAAAAGGGGCTAAGGAGACGATGGAGGTCACTAAGCAGAAACTGACGACTGAGGAGCAGGAGGCCCTGCAATTCCTCTATGCCTATATGCCAATAGCTGACGTGACAGATTATCCTACAAGTTTCTTCCTGGAAAATGTACGTACGAGCTTTGAGGCAAGGAAGGAAATGGCTTGGGGCAAGGATATACCGGAGTTGCTGTTCCGTCACTTTGTGCTTCCTATCCGTGTGAACAATGAAAATCTGGATGATTCCCGAATGATATTCTTTAAGGAACTGAAAGAGCGTGTGAAGGGGATGGGCATGAAAGATGCTATTCTGGAAGTCAACCATTGGTGCCATGAGCGGGTAACCTATCAGCCTTCCGACGGTCGTACTTCTGCTCCTCTTGCCACAATCCGTTCTGCATACGGAAGATGCGGCGAGGAGAGTACTTTTACCGTGGCAGCTTTGAGAGCGATAGGCATTCCTGCCAGACAGGTTTATACGCCTCGCTGGGCGCATACTGACGACAATCATGCCTGGGTAGAAGCATGGGCTGATGGTAAATGGTACTTCTTAGGCGCTTGCGAACCTGAGGCTGTGCTTAATCTGGCGTGGTTTAATGCTCCCGCATCGAGAGCCATGCTGATGCATACGAAAGCATTTGGCGACTATAACGGACCGGAAGAGGTAATGCTCCGCACGTCCAACTATACAGAAATCAATCTGATAGACAATTATGGCTCCTCTGCCCGTATCGACTTCTCTGTAGTTGATGCTGAAGGTAAGCCTGTAGAGGGTGCAAGAGTGGATTTTAAAATCTATAATTATGCAGAGTTTTGTTCTGTCGTGACGAAATATACGGCTCAGGATGGCAAGACCTTTCTTTCGGCAGGTAAGGGCGATATGATGGTTTGGGCGTCGAAGGATGGTAAATATGGCTTTGTAAAGGCTTCTTTCGGTAAGGCAAATCTGCCTGGTGAGGAAGGCGAGAAGGCGAGAAAAATGACCATCCGTCTTGACCGGAAGGTTTCTGCTTCGGATATGAACCGTTCTCTTAATTTTTCTTCCGTTAGTTTCCGTGATTCTTTTGATATCGTACCTCCGCCAGAGAAAGCAAATATTCCTGAGGTTTCGGCAGAGGCGAGAGCGAAGAACCTGGAGCGATTCGCTTATGAGGATTCTATCCGCCATGCTTATCTGGCTACTTTCTATACTAAGGAAACGGCTCTGGAGGCATTGCAGAAAAATGGATTGCTTGAGGAGAAGTATTTGACGAGAAACGGGGTTCCTACTTGGATGGTAAAGGGAGAAAAAGTGGACTATCAAAATGCTCAAAAGCTTTCTGATAAGGCCCAGAAATTAGTGGATTTTCTTGTTGGTTCTTGGGGTAATCACGAAGTTATCCTCAAGTTTCTGATGCTTCATCAGGATAATCTGAATCGGGCTATAGAATTGCTCAGCACGCTGAGTGCCAAGGATTTAAGGGATATGCAGATGGATATTCTGGAGGATCATTTCAATGCCCATAGCAACCAGTTGTCTCCTCGTGTGGAGGACGAGATGATTATTCATCCTTTCAAACAGTTCTTTGAGGAGCAATTTGAAAAGATGAAGACCTCTGTTGCTGATGATCGTGATGTGTCTTCCAAGTTTGTAAAAGCAAATAATGCAGCTAAAGCAAAGCAATCTTTGGCTCAAATTTTCAGACAAGATCCTGCTCGTCTGGTGGAATGGGTGAAGGAGAATATCCGTCTGAACCCTGACAAGAAGGCATTGCAAATCGCCCAGACTCCTATGGGTGTTTGGGCATCACGTCTTACGGATGAGCGTTCTCGGAAGATTTTCTTTGTGGATGTGGCAAGAAGTCTTGGAATTGAGGCGAGAGTGGATGCTGTGACCAAGAAATTGCAATATAAACAAGGTGGAGTGAAGGAGGGTTTGCAGAATGATGTCTGGATAGATGTCGATTTTGACGCGAAAGCATCTTCTGCTGCATCTGATATGGAAAAGACAAAGGTACAGTCTTCTCCTAAGGGCTTGTTAAAGCTTGATTATCAGCCTAATGGAGTGGTGGATGATCCTAAGTATTATAGTCATTTCTCTCTTACTCGCATCAATCCTGACGGCTCTACTTCGCTGCTGGAATATCCTGAAGAGGGATGTACTTGGAGTAATACGTTCAAGAATGGAGTGGAATTGGATGAGGGGGATTATGCTCTTGTAACGGGTACTCGTCTTGCCAATGGCGGGGTGTTGTCAGAAATGCAATTGTTTCATGTGAAACAAGCTGAAACCAACGTAGTTAAGATGTTTTTACGTACTTCTGATACCGAGATTACGGTTAAGGGAAACTTTGATTCGGAGTCTAAATTCATCTTGGATGGTAAGGAAGTCAGTCTTTTGAGCCAGACGGGTCGTGGTTATTTCATTACCGGTTTGTTGGGTGTAGGCCAAGAGCCTACTAATCATGCCTTGAAGGATATCGCTAAGGTTGCGCAAGTATTCGAAAAGTGGAATCGTCCTATGGTGCTCCTCTTCGAGGATGAAGCTTCAGCTAAAAAGTTCCGCATTGCCGAGTTCCCGGGTCTGCCTAAGAATCTGATATTCGGTATAGACAAGGAGGGGTCTATTCGGAAGCAAATCGTTGAGAATATGAAACTTACGAATGCCAACCTCCTTCCGATATTTATGATTTCTGATACTTTCAATCGTGTGGTTTATTTCTCACAGGGTTATACTATCGGATTGGGTGAGCAGTTGGAAACCGTAATCAGAAAATTGTAAATCCGCAGTGCTGATGATTTGAAACTATTATTGTTTGCTGGTTCTGAAATTTGCTTGTTGGCAAGGACGCCTGCTTACACAAATTTCTGAAATATAAAAAGGAACTTTGGAGTTATCTTATTCCAAAGTTCCTCTGTTTTTTATAGGTTTCTTTTACCAAAAGTTCTTTTTTCATTCATGTTTAGAACTTATAATGTAAGTTCCCTTGTTTTAGTGTCATTCTGAGTTGGCATTAATGTGCTTCCAGCCAGTTCTTTCCCCAGCCTGCATCGGCTACTAATGGTACGCTCAGATGATAGGCATTCTGCATTTCCTCTACCACGATTTGCTCTACTTTTTCTTTCTCTTCCGGATAGACGGAGAAATTGAGCTCATCGTGTACCTGGATGATCATTTTGCTCTTGATGCCTTCAGCTTTGAATCGGTTGAAGATGCGAACCATCGCAACCTTGATGATGTCGGCCTCAGAACCTTGGATAGGGGCATTGATGGCATTGCGCTCGGCAAAACCGCGTACTGTACCATTGCGGCTATTGATGTCTGGTAAGTAGCGGCGGCGGTGGAAAATAGTCTCAGCATAGCCTTTCTCGCGGGCAATTTCCTTTGATTTCTCCATATAGGCCTTTACGCCAGGGAAGGTGCGGAAATAATCCTCAATGATTTGCTTGGCTTCTTTATTTTCTATATTCATGCGCTGCGCCAGACCGAATGTAGTGATACCATAGATGATACCAAAGTTGGCAGTCTTTGCCTTTTTACGCTGAGTATCAGTAACTTGCGATATTTCTTCATGCCATATTTTGGCAGCTGTTGCGGCATGGATATCGGAACCTTCACGGAAGGCTTCTACCATATTCTTGTCTTCGCTCAAGTGTGCCATAATGCGCAACTCTATCTGGGAGTAGTCTGCTGAAAAAAACAGACAGCCTGGCTCTGGAATAAAGCAGCGGCGTATTTCTTTTCCATCATCATCACGAACTGGAATATTCTGTAGGTTTGGATCACTTGATGAAAGGCGACCTGTGGCAGTAATGGCCTGATTGAATGAGGCATGTATATGTCCGGTACGTGGATTGATGAGCTTAGGAAGAGCATCCACGTATGTGCTCAGAAGTTTCTTTAAACCCCTGTAGTTCAGAATCTCATCGATGATCGGACTCTTGCTTCTCAACTGTTGCAGTACTTCTTCACTCGTCACATATTGTCCCGTCTTTGTCTTTTTCGGTTTCTCCACAATCTTCATTTTTCCGAAGAGGATTTCACCTACCTGACGTGGAGAGGCTATGTTGAACGATTCACCTGCCAGTTCGTAGATGTGATGCTCTATGTCTGTCAATCTGTTGGTCAAATTATTAGACGTTTCTTTCAGCGTATCGGTATCAATGCATACTCCGTTCATCTCCATGTGGGCCAAAACGGGTACAAGTGGCATTTCGACATTCCAAAACAGATCCTCACAATGAATCTCCTTGAGTCTTGGCTCAAGTACATTTTTCAATCGCAATGTGATGTCTGCATCTTCTGCTGCATATTCATAAACATCGGATGGAGCAAGATCTCGCATCGATTTCTGGTTTCTGCCTTTCGGACCGATCAACTCCTCAATATGGATGGTCTGGTAATTGAGCAAGACTTCAGCCAGATAATCCATGTTGTGGTATAACTCTGGTTGGATGAGATAGTGAGCAATCATCGTATCAAACATCTTGCCTTTTATCTCCACTCCGTAATTCATCAAAACCTCGTAGTCGTATTTGATATTTTGGCCGACTTTCAGAATTTGAGGGTTTTCATAGAGCGGTTTAAAGATGTTTACGAATTTTAAAGCTTCTTCACGATTTGCAGAAATGGCGACATAGTAAGCCTCTTTTTCTTTGACGGCAAAGCTCAAACCTACCAATTCTGCATCAATTGCAGTAGTAGAAGTGGTCTCTGTGTCTAAACTGAGAGTGTCGAATGTCATCAAATAATCACAAAGTTTCTTTGCATCTTCCTCATTTTCAATTAGTTGATACTTATGAGGAGTGCTTTTAAGGGTCTCAAAACTCGCGTTTTTTTGAACATCCTGCCCATCGTCTTGCTGTGCGCCAAATAAATCGAGCTCTCCTGTAGGCTTTATTTTCTTTTGTTGAGGTTTTTTAAGAATCCTGTTTGCAAAGCTTTTGAACTCGAGTTCAGAGAAGATTTCGTCCAACTTTTCTTTATCAGGTTCAACCAACTTCAAATCATCCATTTTTATTTCCACAGGAACATCAGTCCGGATAGTTGCTAGGAACTTTGAGATTTTGATATCCTCGATAGCACCTTCTACTTTTTCGCGAAGTTTGCCTTTCACCTTAGAAGAATTTTCAATCAAGTTCTCTACGCTTCCAAATTCATTGATCAGTTTGGCAGCCGTTTTCTCTCCGACACCAGGACATCCTGGGAAGTTATCTGCCGAGTCACCCATGAGAGCCAAAAGGTCAATAACCTGGAGTGGGGAAGCGATTCCGTATTTTTCCTCAATTTCCTTTTCACCCAAGGTTTCATATCCACCCCCATGTCGAGGACGGAACATATATACATTCTCCCTTACCAGCTGACCATAATCTTTATCCGGTGTGAGCATGTAGGTCTCTATACCTTTCTCTCCAGCTTGAATCGCTACAGTACCAATGATATCATCAGCCTCAAAACCATCCACTTGGAGGATGGGAATGTTATAGGCCTCGAGTATGTTTTTGATGATTGGTACAGAGAGTTTGATGTCTTCCGGTGTCTCTTCTCGCTGGGCTTTATAGGCAGGAAAAGCCTCATGGCGGAAGGTCTTGCCATGGTCGAAAGCCACTGCGATATGAGTTGGTTTCTCCTTGGTAAGTATCTCGTTGAGGGTATTGCAGAACCCCATGATACACGAAGTGTTAAGCCCCTTGGAATTGATTCTTGGAGCTTTGATAAAGGCGTAATACGAGCGATAAATGAGCGCATACGCGTCTAAAAGGAATAATTTATCCATAATATTCATATTTATGGTGTAAAATTACTAAAAAATTGCCACATTTCACGAATAATTGATTAATTTTGTATCAAATTTCAGAAATTAAGTAGTTTTACTATCACATAATGGATTATTTATCACTTATCAGACAGCCTATTGAGGCAGAGTTGACAGATTTTATTGATTTGTTTAATAAGTCTTTGATGCATAGCGACGGACTTCTTTCGCAGGCTCTCGACCATATTCGACAGCGTGCGGGTAAGCGTATGCGCCCTATGCTTATCCTGCTGATGGCGAAGAATTTCGGCAAAGTTACTGAGGTTACTCAGCATTCAGCAGTCGGTTTGGAACTGCTTCATACGGCTTCTTTAGTTCATGATGATGTTGTAGATGAAAGTGGGGAGCGCCGTGGTCAGGCAAGTGTCAATGCTACTTATAATAATAAGGTTGCAGTACTGGTAGGTGACTTCATTCTCTCTACTGCCTTGCTCCATGTTTCCTATTCTCATTCTGAGGAAATAGTGAGATATCTTGCTGAATTAGGACGTGTTTTGTCCAATGGTGAGATTCTGCAATTGAATAGTATCAGTAATCAGGAAATATCGGAAGACATTTATTATCAGGTAATTAAGCAGAAAACGGCAGCTCTTTTTGAGGCTTGTGCCGGTATTGGTGCTTTGTCGGCTAATGCTTCACAGATTGCTATAGAGGAAGCCAAGCGATTTGGCCAGAATTTAGGTATTATCTTCCAGATTCGTGATGATATTTTTGATTACTACGATTCTCAGGAGATAGGTAAGCCTACTGGTAATGATATGGCTGAAGGTAAGTTGACTTTGCCGGTTATCTATGCGCTGAAATCTACTGGTGACGAGGAGATGATGAAGCTGGCACGTAAGGTGAAATCTCATGATGTAACCCCTGATGAAATTGCTCGTTTGGTGGAATTTACGAAAGCCAATGGCGGTATAGAATACGCAGATAAGCGTATGTGGGATTTTCATGCTGAAGCCATGAATTTCTTGGACACTTATGTGGATGATAAGGACATCTATAACGCTTTGAAAGCTTATCTTGATTTCGTTATTGAACGTAAGGTTTAAGCTCGTACGTTTATTAAGTTTATAGTCGTACGTCATTAGAGTCTATAGTCGTACGTTTATAGGGGTTATAGTCGTACGTCTATAGAGTGAGTAGTCGTACGTCTATAAGTCTCTAAAAATAAGAGGGTGTGTCATAAGTCTGTGACGCACCCTTTTTTTTT
>NZ_QTXV01000053.1:0-7018 GCF_003461825.1 Prevotella sp. AM42-24
CTCATTTTCAATCGATTACATAAGAATTAACAGAGTATTGTTATTTAATATTCTTATTTATATGCATCGAATACAGCAGTTGGTTTACCAGAGTTATCAAAAGCTCCCTTGGTATAAGCACCCCAACCCAAAGTACTATAGTTGGCAGGCTTCCAGTTGTTGTAAACCTCAGGTTCCCAATAGAAGATACCTTCGCAGGTAGGAATAGCCTTGCAGCCATCCACCATCTTCTCCATCATTGGCGCAGCCTGATCAGAACCCCACCACATACCTATCTCTGAAACGATGACATTGCAATTGTACATCGCTGATAAAGTCTTGATATTATTCAGGCAACTGGTGGTTAATTCCTGCCAATTGTTATCTTCTGGATAAAGTGACATACCGATGACATCCCATTTTCCACCCTTCTTCTTCAATTCGCCAAAGAGCCAGGTATAACGGCCGAGATTATTACCCTCATCCACGTGCACAATGACTTTAGCCTGTGGATAAACTTCCTTCACGGCATCATAGCCAGCATTGACATAAGCAGCAAAGTTGGCAGCATTCTTTGACGCTTTACCAGTTACAGCCTCATCGCTGCTGAAGAGCATTCCATCACGGGTTTCATTACCCACCTGTACCCATTCTACGTTGGTGACCCCTCTCTCTTTCAAGGCAGATAATACATCCTTGGTATGATTAGCTACCGCCTGTTTCATCTGCTCGAAAGTATAACCCTGCCAAGCAGCAGGTACTTTCTGGTTTCCCGGATCTGCCCAAGTATCAGAATAATGGAAATCAATCATCAAGCGATAGCCGAGCGCCTGAGCACGACTTGCCTTGGCGATGACATCATCCTTACCGCACCAACCACCTTCCGGATTTACCCACACGCGAAGGCGGATTGCATTTGTACCAAGGTCGCGAAGAAGCCACATGCATTCCTCTGCCTTGCCATTCTGATTATAGAATTTCACACCGTCCTGCTCCATTTCTGTGAGCCAACTGACATCGGCTCCCTTAGCGAAACCGCTCATATCGTATGTTTTCTCCTTTTCAGGAACTGGAGAATCGTCGCTGCTGCAACTTGTTCCTGTGATAGAGAACAAGAGCGCTGTAGCCAGCAACATGGCTTTTCCAAATAATTTCTTCATTTTTTATGCAAAAATAATCAAATAATTGATTGGTTTAAACCGATGACAACAACATCCGTAAGAATCTGCTTATCGGATAATACCCGATGAAGAACAATGCCACGAGAAAAAATATTTCTCTTAGATTTACTCAAGATTACATTCATTGTTAGTTTAATCTTTTAGGTTTATTGTTTTATTGAATTGTTTCGCTTGCAAAAGTACAAAATATCGTAAAAACAACAAGACATATATCAGACAAAGATAAATAAAAAACGGACAAAAGCCTGTTTTTATCGAGCTTTTGTCCGTTTTGTAGTTAATCTGGCAAGAAACTTTTATCCGTTTCTATCCATATCTCTATGAAAAAAATCACTTATTAGAAACAACTTTCTCGTTAGAAAATAACTTTCTTTACGCTTGCAATACCATCAAAGTTGATCTTCTTTACAATATTGATTCCTTTTTGAGGTGCAGAAAGATGGGAACCCGCCAAATCATAATATTCTATACGAGAGGTTCCTGCTTCTGATGTTTTTTCTGCAAATAAGATGCCAGTAGTAGCACCAGACATGGTATTTCCGTTAGCATCAAAAGTTTTGGCTGTATCGTAGTTTTTGATAGCATGATCGAACTCTGCTACATCTGTTGTTGGAATCTCATTGGTATAAGCCTTCCAGATTTCCACTTTACCTGCACCAGAATACTTCTCGCAGATGGCAGGAACATCCACCGTCTTGTCGAGATAATGCTGGGTGTAAGAGGCTACGGTCTGAGTAGGAACCCAATCGGTTTTGGTCACACCAAAACTTTTACTTATCTTAGCGCCATCAATATTGGTGTAACCCTCCATCAAGTTGTTACAACCCTTATAGATGCAGTCATAACCTTCAGCTTTAGAAATATTCAAGCTACCGCCTCTGTCTGAACGGATAGGCGACTTTGTATTCTCGAAATAGCATCCCTCTTCGTATGCCACAGCTCCCGTACGAATATCCCAACCATCCTCACAACCACGCATATAGTTATTATAATAATGTACATGACCACCACGTTGGAGAGGAAGACGAGAACCTTGGATATTATCAAAGAAATTGTGGTGGAAAGAGATGGTACGACAGTTTTCATAAACATCTGAATCACCCTTACCCCACAAGCAGCTCTTGTCATGGTCGTGGAAATAGTTATAGCTGAAAGTCATCCACTGCACATTGTTCTTGCAGTCGAGCAAACCATCATAGCGGTCTTTGTTGGCAGCATCACCATTGAAGAACTCACAGTGGTCAACCCAGATATGTCCACCCCAGTTGGTCTTGGCACTTACCTTATCAGCCTGGATTCCGATGCAGTCAGGGTCGCCCACTTCTACTTGTGCACCATTACGCCAAGCCACAATCTTATTCTCACCGGTTCTGAGCACAGGTACACCCTTCATAGTGAAACGACAGTTACGGATAATGATGTTATCAACCGACTGCATCACGAAGGTGATATGAGAAAAGAGAGGAGCCAAGCCTGTTGCAGGGTCCACCACACCAATCAAAGTCTTGTTAGGAGCAACCATAATGCGCTCGCCATAGACAGACTCCACGCCAGACTTACCACTCTGGTCATCAAGCAAACGACCAGTACTCAGATCATCCACATAGCACTTGATGCCTGTAGTAATATCATGATCTACGATAACGATATATGGGTCAGTTGCCTGGAGATAGGCCTGCAGTTGAGAGAAGTTATCAGCCTTTACCACCTTGCCACCAGCGCCACCAGTAGTACCACCTGCACGATACCAGTTAGAACCAGGAACACCTTCGTAGGCAGCAAAGCCATCCATTGAGAAGTCACGACCATCCTGAATCTGTGCATTTGCCATCATTGAGAAGCCACAAAATAAAGCAGCAGCCAAGATGGTTTTACGGCAAGTTACCTTGAATGGTACTGAAAGAATAGGGTTTATATGTTTCATTGCAAAGTTTAGTTTTGTTTGTTGTTTTGAGAAAAAAGGGCTGTCCTCATCATGAAAAGACAGCCCTTAGTTTGTTTCACGTTATATTTCCTTCCCTCATTGGGAAAAACATGTGTTTATTATTCTGTTACAGGTACAAGTTTGATGAGAGCGATTGTAGTTGTATCACCCTTTGTAATCTTATGAGCACCTGCCTCAAGCACAACTGTTGTAGGAGCTCCTGTCTGCTTTACGCCATCTACCTTTACATTAGTGTTTGCACCAGAAAGACCATAATATACATACAGAGTCATCTTCTGAGATGTGGTGAAAGAAACTTCTGTTTTACTTTCCATCTTAAGACTTGCTGTATAAGTTGTACCTTCAATAACTGTGTCTTCCTTTTTAACATTCTTAGCTTCACCTGTCAAAACAAATGCACTATTAGAAGGAACAGCCTCTTTTCCGTTCACAGTAAAGCTGCATGTTACAGTACCCTCAATAGGAGTTACTGTGCTGCCACCTTCTGAACCACCAGTAGAGCCACCAGTGCTACCACCTTCACCAGAACCTTCGCCAGAACCAGAACCACCAGTCTCGCCACCTTCAGTAGAACCACCTTCGCCAGTTGCATTGCTCTCACCGAACACCTTAACAACACCAGAAGTATAAGCATCAAGAATGCTTGCCAAAGCAGGCCATGGCTGCTGATGACCATTTGTTACGACTGTCTCATCAGGAATAACGAAATCAATATCGCCATGATTCAAACGACCTGCACCATAGAATCCTTCTACAATAGCAGGAACATCTTCTGCCTTATCTGCAGCGTATGCATACATGAGGCTTGAGTTGGTATCGAAGTTGTTGTAAGAAGTACCACCTACCAAAGTCTTTACGCTTGAAGGAACCTGCTCACTTGGGGCAGAAACCTCGTAAGCATCAAAACTTGTATTATTGTTTGCGTATGTGATATAGCTGAAGTTATCAGGTTTGTTGGCAAATACATTGCCGTATGCCTTAATCAAGCCACCTTTCTCACCAGAGAAAGTACCATCACCCATAGCATCAGTACCCTGCAAAGAGCTCATGATAGGACGCTTAACAGCATCAAAGTAATTAGACTCCATGAATACACTTGAACCACTGGTTGCACCAATACCATAAACATCATTGTGCTGATAGTAGTTGTTGTACATGTGAACACTCATAGTACGAATACGAGCCATACGAGAGTCTGAATGGTCGAACCAGTTGTGGTGATAAGTGATATAGTTAGGGCCACTTTCACTCGTCATACCACACATAGAAGCCTTACCATTATCCCAGAAGCGGTTGTATGCTACAGTTATATACTGGGAGTCACCCTTGATATCTACAGTACCATCACCCTTGGCTTGGTCGGAAGCGCCACCCTTCTTGCCATAGAAGAGATCCATGTTGTGAATCCATACATGAGAGTTATCAGTATCAAGAGACATAGCATCATCCAGGCAACGCATGATAGCAAAGTTACGGAACTCTACACTCTTGGTATTACGAAGCAAGAAACCAAATCCATATACAGTAGCATCATCACCGACTCCTTCGAAAGTCATGTTCATTTCAGAGTGAGCACCCTTACCTTTAATCTGCAAACCTTCTGCAGAACTTGAAATTCTGTCCAAGTCAGAAAGGCTTACCTTACCGATGATTCGGAAGACGATAGGAGTTGTATCCTCACCCTTTTGATAAGCATCAATAATAGACTGAAGACCCGTAATCGTCTCTAGCTTTCCTGTATCAACTGTTGTAGAAACAGTCTTGGCCGTCTTGGCTGTAATATACAGGATCTTAGCACCAGTCTTCAAAGTACCATCATTATTATAAGCACCTACACCATCATACTTGAAATGAGCAAAGCCCTCACGATTGTAGCTCTTTACTACCAAGTTAGAAGCAGTATTGGCACCAGTAATCTCTGTACCTTCAGCATTGACAGGAACAACCTTTACAGAATAAGTACCAGCCTTCAAACCGAGAACATCAGCACGATAGTAAGAAGCATACTGACGAATCAACTGAGCATCAATCTTCTTGTCATCTACATATACATTATAAGAAGAAGCGCCCTCGAATGGAGCCCACTTCAAGTAGGCAGACTCCTGCCAGCCCTTTGCCTCAGTAATCTGAATCACACCTGCAGGATTTTCAACATCACCACTTTCGTCCTGATCGGCCTTCTTAGCAAAACTGATGGCTTGAACAGAAGCATCATACTCATCATTCTCTGCACCAGACTTAGGAGTAATAATAGTCTTGTCACCTTCGAACTTAACACTTGTCAAGTCGGCAGTATTATAATACTTCACATCACCAGCATTGGTGGTAACATACATCTGATTGACCTTGCTGTTACGAGCAACGGCATTGGTAATTTTGTCGGTAGAACCAGGAGTAACAGCAGATCCGCCACCTACAGTCTCAACCTTGATGCTATAAATGTTCATACCACCACCATTGGTTTTCAACACGACATCACCATCAGCAGTTACAGTTCCTACGTTGGTAACCTGATCTTTTGTAGGAGTACCAAAAGAACCAGAAACCGAAGTCAAGTTAGTAGCATCTAAGCAACGAGCAGTAGAAGTACTACCAGTCTTGCAGCTAACTGTTACTTTCTGACCAGCCTTCAGACTTGGAATAGTCAAAGAAACACCATTTCCGTTCAATTCCAGGCGAGAAGAGCCATAGTTCAAGCGGACTTTTGCTTTTCCTTCGGATTTATCAGCAGGAGCACCAGCAGTAAACTTCAAGCCCTTAGTATAAGCCAATTCTGAGCCATTTGCAACAAGAGCCGCTTTCTCCAAAGCTAAGGTATAGCCGTAGCGATCAGTTCCCAATACCCAATTGGCATCAGCTGCACATAAAGCCTTATCAGCCTCGCTCATTGCACCAAATGTCCATGTCTGAGCCATGGCTGCACTCAAGCTCATCAAGAGGAGTGCCAAAGTAAATACCATTTTCTTCATTTTACGTTCCTCCTTTTTTACTTGATAATTACTTTCTTACCATTCACGATGTAGATACCCTTAGACAATCCCTCAAGAGAATTACCTACGAGTTGACCATTGAGGTTAAAAACCTTACCCTGCAATGACTTCTTGACCTCTTCTATCTTGTTGATTCCTGTAGTAGAATCATAAGAAAAAGAAAGAGACACAAGCGACATATCCTTCGTTTCAGAAGAATTGTCCGCATAATTGAGCGTTACGTTATCACCATCGAAGGTGATCTCGGTGACGGTTTTGTCTGAGACATTACCATCAATTTTAACGGTCTGCTTGTTGTTCGCAAAAACAACGGAAGCAAACATACCCGCTAAAAGCAGTAAATAAGTTTTTTTCATTTTAAACTAAAATGTTTAGTAGATATATATTATTTTGGTTTTTATGATTTACTTTTACGCTGCAAAGGTAGCCAAAATTCTGATACAGCAAACGTTTTCGTTTCACTTTTTACACGCAAACGTTTTCATAAGTGTCAATGTGCCATTAAAACGAAATCTATAAAAACATTAGGGAAATTAAAAAAGCCGAATCTTGTTACGAAGATTCGGCTTCTAATAAGAAGTGGTACCACCAGGAATCGAACCGGGGACACAAGGATTTTCAGTCCTTTGCTCTACCAACTGAGCTATGGCACCAACTAATATGAACAAACAAGAATTCTCATTTGCGGGTGCAAAGGTAGTACTTTTATTTGATTCCACCAAATTTTTCCGCACTTTTCTTTCAAAAAAGTTTAAAATTTGCCTTTTTATTTTGAAATATATCAGATTTTATGTACTTTTGCAGCCAATAAAAGCGGGATTTAGCGCAGTTGGTAGCGCACGTCGTTCGGGACGATGAGGTCGCTGGTTCGAGTCCAGTAATCCCGACCAAATATAGTTTAACTTTCTGATTATAAGGATTTT
>NZ_QTXV01000053.1:7028-20994 GCF_003461825.1 Prevotella sp. AM42-24
TCCAGTAATCCCGACCAAATATAGTTTAACTTTCTGATTATAAGGATTTTAACCCATTTTTGGGGTGTTTTAGTCGGTAAAAACTCGGAACGGTTGAAAATAGCTATATTATATATATTAAGGTGAAAAGTGCTCAAAACTTGATAGTTAGAGCAATTAAAATCCGGTAAAAAGTCGGCATCATTATTTCAAATACACCATGTCTGCAAGAAAATTAAAGATATGGTTAAAAAAAATTATTCCTTACAATCAAACGAGGCTGTTCTGAGCAGCGTCATTGGATGGAAACCTCCTGTTTTCCATCAGAGATCTGAGTGTTATGTCTCCTTTTCCGCTTTTGACCCGTCCTTTGGCCGTCTCAGAAGAAAACGAATCATGCTTGACAGAATCAAGGGTAAGCGTCAGCAGCGTGAATATGCTGATGCACTGATGAAGCGTCTCACAGAGAAACTCATGGATGGCTGGAACCCATGGATAGAGGCAAGCCAGCCTCTCGAGTATACGAAATTTGCAGATGTATTGCTCAGATACAGAGAGTATCTGCAGAAGCTCTTTAATGAACATAACCTGCGTGAGGAGAGTCTGAAGGACTACACCAGCAAGGTCAATGTCCTCGAGAACTGGATACATGATAAGCGAATGAACATCACATACAGCTATCAATGGGACCACCACAATGTGAGCAAGTTCCTGGATTATATTTTTGTAGAGCGGAACAATACTGTTATAACCAGAAACAATTATCTCACATGGCTCAAGACATTTTCCAAGTATCTCCTGGAGCGAGGCTATATCGGTCAGAATCCTACTCAAAGCTTCGAGCGTATCAAGAACAGACGCAAGAAAGAGCGTGATGTGATACCTGACGAAGTGATGGAGCAGATCCGCGACTATCTATTGAAGAAAAACAAGCATTTTCTGCTTGCCTGCGAGATATTGCACTATCTGTTTGTGCGTCCTCGTGAATTGTCTTTTCTGAAAATTGGTGATTTTCAACTGAAGAAGAAAACGCTCATCCTCCATGGGGAGCATACGAAAAATGGAAATGATGCGACCATCACCCTGCCATCTCATGTCCTCAAGCTGATGATTGACTTGAATATATTTTCATATCCGAGTCAATATTATCTTTTCTCCTCTGATTTCACTCCAGGAGTGGAGCACAAGAGTGAGAAGTTTTTCCGTGACTACTGGCACAGAAACCTTCGCAAGGATCTCGGCTTCTCGATGCGCTATAAGTTCTACAGTCTGAAGGATACTGGTATCACGAATATGCTGAGAGCTAATACAGACGTCTTGTCTGTCAGAGACCAAGCACGTCACTCATCCATTCTCATCACGGATATCTATACTCCGAAGGATATCAAAGAAGCAAATGAACTCATTTTGAATTATCGAGGCATTCTATAATAATAAGAGGCGGCAGAGCAGTTCTGTCGCCTCTTATATATATAAGGTGTCATGTCAACATATAGAAAGTGCCCGTCATGATAGGCTCTATGCCATCATTTTTAATCTCCACCTCCACTTTTTCGCAAACGAAACGTTTGCCTCTTATGATGTATATGTCTGATGGATCTGGTATCTTATCTGACTTAAATTTAATCTCAAGACTATTTTTATTATCAATTTTATATCCTGTTTTATGGAATAAGCCGATGCTATTTCCTGCAGTAAAATACGGATTGAGCGATAGTGAGCTTCTCTCAATATCTCTGTAAGGGTTAGACAGATCTATAGAGCCATGGCCTATTCTTCGATATTTAACATTGATGCGGCAATCCGTGATGAAATGTGGCCATCTTGATTTCTCCCCCACCCATGAGACAGAGAAACTATCTGCATTTTCATATTTCTGCACTCTCCCCGGCAAATAGAAAAAGATATTCATGCACTCCTGATCATCCTCGCTATTATCTAATGACGAGTCATCGTCCAACGCATCCTGCACTGACACGTAGCTAAGGCCGTCATCATCTGTATCATTATCCTTTGCATCACTCTCCTTGTCGTTTGGTCTTGAGAGCATGTATCTCTTCTCCTGATGTTTATTTTCAAAAATGGATGACTTGAACTCAACGTCCTCCACAACCTGCGCAGCTGGCGATATATTGAGGTCTGTGTAATCGTCAGATGCCGGATCACGCACAAGTGGTGACCAGACACCAGCTAACTGCCATGATCTGTTGCCATCAGTGTCCTCGACATAGATATAGTAGCTGCCCTGCCATCTTATGATGGTAGTGCGCTTCTTTTTCTCATCCCATCCGTTTGTGTCAACCTCGAACTGGTTATATGGGCCGAATCCGTCAAAACTATTAAAAACGGGGAAATTATCGAAAACTTTCTGAGATATACTCTCGTATTCGTCTCTGTTGGCCGCCTCCCCTAAGTTGTATTGTAAATTGGCGGTTGACGAAGTGGTGAAAGAACCATCTGAGTCATAATCACCAGTGTACTCTTCAAGCGGCTCCACATTAACGTCCCCTACAGTTGTCAACTCAGATGCCTTGATAATCTTACATGTCTTGGCCATATCATCGAAATAAACTGTAGCGTTGAAGAGTTTGCGAAACTCTTCGATGAAGGTGTATGCTGACCAGTGAGGCAGAGCCTTGCGAAGCTCCTGCGTTTTGTAAGCTGATGCAATGTAGAGCTGGTTCCATGGGCTCACGTCGAAATCATTGCGCAAAAGACGGTAGCCCTCATGCTCAACTACTTTTCTGAGGATATACATGAGGTTAGGCTGGACGGCAATATTAGTTATGTACGGGTCTTTGGAGCCGATGAGATTTCCAGTCCGGTCAACTCCAACAAAGTTGGCTATGAGATTATGTGTCTCGTCCCTGCAAGGGACATAGCACCACTTTCCGCTCTCTCCGAGAAATTTTGTCTGGTCGGTATCCAGCCTATATACACTCCTGAGTTTATATAAGATATCGTGGAATCCTGCAGACTTATCAACAACAGCTCCTGGTGGTGTTGACTCACCCATGTCAATCTCGTCAATGTAGTGCTTGGTCATGCGTTCATTGAATTTGATGCGTGACTTGCCGCCAACAATCTGCATTTTGACTTCTTTCTGATTAATAGAGAGTACAGTTCCGACACCGCTCATGATGATTTTGCCATTGCAATATAACTTGCAGTCATCATATTTAGCAATATTCTTTTTGACTTCAAGCCGTGAGACGTTTTTGAAGATGACTCGGTTCTCCAGTATATTCATGGGGAAGGTGATGTCATAGGTGTACTCACCATCATCGGTGACATACTGGTTAGCGTATGTCACCTTGATGGATGATGTAGATATAGGATAGGCTTTATGCCCATTGATAATGCATGTAATCATACTACTTGTTATTTAGAATTCTCTCATAATCTTTAAGTCTGCGATGTATGCCATTGCGCCCGGCAATAGGGACTTCCAACTCGATGCCATCATCAAGTGCCTGGTTGAGACGTGTGATGGCGGTATTAACCCCATCGAGGGACTCACGGACCTCACTGTTGTCATTGCTGACGTTGACGATAGGAGTGACGACTGCAGCCCCACCACCAGAACCGAGAGCTCTGCTGATATCATCAGCGGTCAGTGAGCCGACCGTGTTTGCACGCTGCGCTCGATCGATGAGGTCGAATGCCGGGCGTATCGATGAGTTATTGACAGCCTGATGGTTGGCAACGAACTCACCTTCGTGGACAACACCTGCCTCTCTGCGATATCGCCTACCTCCTGTATAACCGCCAGAATAATATCCGGCTTGCTCTGCCTGGTGCTGCTTCTTGATTGTAGCAATCTGCAGCATACCAGCTGCAGTGGCCATGCCTGCTGCGATCGGTGCTAAGGTCCAACCTATTGTTGGTATCTTGGCAGCGGAAGAATATGCATTGATGGCAGCCATTGCAGTAGAAGCGATAGCCTGAGCAATCTCAATCTTCATGGCTTTTTTGCTGGCTTTGGTCTTGGCAGCAGCCAATTCTTTATCACGTTTTTCCTCCAGTTTTTTCTTCTTTTTGGAGTTGTTGCCTGCTGCAGCAATCTGCTTTTCGTAGTTTTTGGAGATTTTAGCCTGCTCCAGATCTGAACACGCTTGCGAATAAGCTGATGCGGCTGACATGATATTGTTGATGCCATCGTATGCAACCTGTGTGCTCTGCACCATTCCATCGAGGAAATTTGAAGTCACCTGCGCTTTAGCTTGCATGTAGGCTGCATGGTTCTGCTCATCTGAACCATAGAGTTCTTTCAGTTTCTCCATGGTATTCTGATAGTTCTGCACCTGTGAAACGAAATATCCACCGAAACTGCCATTTGTTGATTGTGCATCCCCGGCTGCAGCCTTGGCGCTATTGACCATCTCATTTGTTTTGAAGTCAATCTTGGATTGTGTAGATCCTGCTCCATGATCCTCAGCCTCAATCTGCGCTCTCTGGGCAGCGAACTGCTTGGTTATCTCCAACTTCATCTGCTGATATTCCTCCTCCTTGATCAGTCCCTTTTTGTAGAGATTATCAAGGCCATTGAGGTACATGGTTTCCTGTGCCTGAACATCCTGCTTGCCGAACTGCTGACGCAACTCCTTCAGCTGGCTCATGTAGTTCTCCTGCATCTGCAGCTGGTGGTCGAGCTCAGCCTGCTCCATCTCAGCCTTCAGATCCAGCCACTCCTCGCTGCCCTCTCTGTCTTTGTAGAGTGCAAGACGTTTTTTCATGGCTTCGACATCATTCTTATATAGGGCTTCATTGAGAGCGGTATCATTCTGATAGATTTTCGAATTGACATCATAATATTGCGCTTTGATGTTAGCCTCCTTCTGGAGGCGTTCACGCTCAATGGTCTGCTCATTCATCTTCTGAATGGCAGCATCATGCTGCTTGACAACATTGACCTGGTTGTCAAGTAACTGCTTGTACTCATTACTCTCAGCACCATACAACTGTTTCAGCTTGGCAAAACCCTTAATTTGGATGCTCTGTCTGTCATCGATGAACTGCTGATAGGTTTTCTTGCCTTCTGCATAGGCTTTGGCGTTGTCTGCCATCAGTTCGTTGGTCTCAGCCTTGATGCTATCGGCTGCCTGCTTCTGCTTGCGTTTGGCTTCAGCCTGGCGCTTACGTTCCTCGGCTGCAGCTGCCTTCTCTGCCTTGACACGAGCCTTGTGCTCTTTTTCTGAAACCTGATGAGTGCCGGCTGTACTCTGCTTCTTAATGATGGTACCATCATTGCCCTTGCCATTGAAGCCATTATTGCGCCAAGGTTCAGGGTCATTCACCTCAAAATGCTGTGACTCCAGTTGATTAATCTTGTCGATGAGTTTCTGCTGATATTGCTTTTCACGCTCAACACTCTGAAGGAGCTGGTCTTTATGGTCGGATGCGAAGTTCAACTTCTGTGTCTTTCCACCAGCCAGAGGATTGAGGCGGTCCCAAAAACGCTTCCAGAAGCCTCTACTGTCATTATCAGCCTCTCCTAACAGATCTTCGTCCTCTGCTTGCTTGGCGATAGACTCTGCCAGTTTTTTTTGTAAGCCATCGATGACGATTTTCTTCTTCATCATGTCGATGTATGATTGAATCTGTCTCGTAGCTTGACCTGTTCGAACTGCCTCTTCAGTAATGTTGCCCAGATGCTCACGCATGAGCTTTCCATTGAGTTCTTCGAGTGCTGCCTTGCGGTCAGACTCGGCATTAGTGTTAGACTGAATGGCTGACACGAGTCGCATGATTGCAGCTTCCTCTTCTGCAACCTGCTTGTTGGCATCGGTCACGGCATCATTGTAGTCACGCTGAGCCTGCTCTGCCGTGCTCGTCTCCTTGGATAAGGTAACGATTGCTGCTGTGAGGCCTACGACAACAGCTATCACGGCTGTGATAGGGTTGGCTAACAACACCTTGTTCCACAACATCTGCGCAGCTGTGGTCAGTTTTATCTCCTTCGTCAGCGCCATCTGAACAATTGCCATTGTCTTGAGAGCAGATGTCTTGAGCCCCATGAGGAAGATATGCGCTTTCTCTCGCAGAATCATGATGTTAAGCCATAGCATCTGTGCTTTGTCTGCTATGAGCTTAGCCTTAGAAATAGCCGTGTATGTAACAATAGCTGCAGTCAACACAACCAAAACTTTCCAGTAATCTCTAACAAAGTCAACGAGTGTTGAGAGTGCTCGAACACCGAGGTTAGCTGCAGATATACAATATCGTGCCGCAGGGTAGAGCTTTTGCCCCAACTCTATCGCAAGATCCTGGAATTTCTTTTGAGCCTTGTCGAGCTGTGCCCGGACGCTCTCATTCTGAGTATTGAACTCGTTGATGACAGATGTTCCCTCAGCATATGATTTTGTGGCAAGATCCTGAGCGGCCTTGATATCATCAAGTTTGTCTGCGAGGACGGTAAGGACACCAGTTGCTCTCGATCCATCCATCTTCATTTCCTCGAACATAGGTGCGAGTTGTGCAAAACCACCCTTGGAGCGAAGTGCTGCCAGGAACTGGAGGAGTGCTCCATTCGCATCCTCCTTCAATGTCTTTGAGAACTCCTTAACGTTGAGTCCTGCAATCTTGGCAAACTTGGCTGAGTCCTGGAACATCTTGGCGAGAAGGTTCTGCACGGCAGTAGCAGCGGTCTCATCCTGCTGCATGTTCTGGTCGAGGACTGATGCGAGACCCATGATCTGCGCCTGAGTGAAGCCAGCTTGTTTGCCAACACCAGCCACACGGGCGGTGAAATCAACGAGATAGCCTGCTGAGGCAGAAGAATTCTGAGCCAGCTCATTGACTGCAGAACCAGTGGCGAGCATCGCACCTCGCAAACCTTTTGTTTTGTCCTCACCAAACATTTGAGCCAGTTTACCTATTTGCGAGACAGCTTCATCTCCGAGATCATCACCTAATGCGACATTGATTTTATCGGCACCGTCAACAAACTCCTCGACGAGAGAAGTTGCCGTTATGCCCAATCTACCAGCATCACCTGCCAGTTGGTTGAGTTTCTCGCGAGCCGTGCGAGTCTCCATCTTCTTGAAGTCCTCGTTCATACGCTCCACCTCATCTGCAGTCTGTCCTGTATATTTCCGGACATTGGTCATCTCCTCATCCATGGAGGCGAACTTCTCGACGCAGCTTTTTATTGTGAATGTCAAGCCAGAAACGGCAGCAATTGCACCTAATATGACCCCCTGCATACGGTTGAACCAGTCTGCAGTCTTGTTTATCCATGACTGCTGCGCTTTACCCTCAGCACGTACTGCCTCCAATTCTGTTTTCAACTGCTTTGCCTGCTGCTGCATTTGCTTGAATGCTTCGGACCCTCTGTCCAGACCTCTCATCTCCTTGTTGAGAACCTTCATTGAATATTCCAAATCACGGACAGATGATGTCTTGAGATGAGCGAGTGTGTTGTCAACGAGCTGCATCTGACGCTTGGTCTCCTTGATATCCACATTTGCCTCTCCAATTTCTCTGTCATACTGCTGCATGAGTGTGACCACCTTCTGCTCAGATTGTCTAATGCGCTCAAGTTCTGCGTCAACGAGTTTCAACTTGGCGGCAGACTGTGCATAAGAATCTGACGAAGGATCAATTGAGTTCATCTGTGAGCGAAGCTTGCCTCTTGTGAAATTGAGATCATCAATGGATGCATGCTGCAGATTATTGAGCGTTTGAGTCATGCGCTGCGCTTCTGCTTCAGCTTGTTTGGTAGCCCCCTTCAGATGCAGCATCTGGTTTTTGACTTTAGAGAGCTGCTCTTCTAACTTAGCATAATCTGATGGGTCAGAGACTGCTTTCATCTGTCCCTTCAGATGTCTCGCAGCTTTCTCCAGCTGTCCGAGACTGGCATCAGAGAGATTGTTGAGTGTCTCCTTGACGCTCATGGTAGAGTTTTTGAATTGCTTCATCTCTCGCTCAGCAGCCTTCAGGTCTTTAGCGAGTGATGCGCCTAAACGGGAATCGCCCGTCGAAAAAGCATCCTGTTTAGCTTTTTTCAGACGAGCGACTTTGTCCTCCAACTCCTTGAGTCGGTTTTTCGCCTCCTCAGAGTTGAGTTTGACGATGGTTGTATATACTTCCTGTCTTGCCATTATTTGCTGACTTGTATATAGCTATTATATAATATTGTAGAATGTGGGTTGAAGTTCAGCACCTTGACATTATAACCTTTTGTTCCCCACTTCCACCAAAGAAACTTATGTTTAAACTGTCTTGCCACGATGCATTGAAGGCTGTCTCTTGCTCTGTATGTCAAGATGGAGTCTGCCGTATCAAGACGCAGTGACAACCATGCATCACTATATGCGAAAACAGAATTATGTCTGGTTGTCTTGACTGAATCAGCAGTGACCATGGACACTCGCTGATCTGAGACAACCTGACTGATTTTCAACTGCAGATCCTTCAGAAGTTGTCTGTCTGCAGCCAGCAGTTTATATTCGCCTCTGTCCATGACCATCACCTGCTGAGTGATGAGTTTGATGGAGTCACGAACAGTATCACGCTGCAGCGGTGAATATTGCAACTGCAGCTGGTGCAGCTGCATTCTCATCTCCTCATTAGCCTTTTTCTGTCTGCTGTCGAAAATCAGGAAACTGCCGACAATCGTCAGCAGCACCATCAGGAACATGCAGCCAATGACCATTTTTCTCTCGAATCCCTTCATGGCTTCAATTATTTAATATCAGCGTATTCAGGAATTGCATCGAAGCATGGACAGGCCTTGATGCGCTCCCAGACGTCCACCTTGCCGTTATGGTTAAGGTCTGGTGAAATATCTCGATGTCCCAGAATCTTAGCTTCAGGATATCGCTGCTTCAACTCAGTGAGAAGCTCGCGCAGTGTAGCTTTCTGCTCATCTGTGCGGTTGTCGATAGGATTTCCTGAGCGTGAGATGCCACCCATATATGCGACATTGATAGACTCATGGTTGTATCCTTTGACTCCATTCGATGGCAAATCCTCTGTCATGAGTTGCGTAGCTTTGCCATTAGCTTCCACAATCCAGTGATATCCAGGATAGTGCCAGCCCTTGTTGGTGAATTCCTTGAGCAAGGCATCGACTGACCATGTCTGTCGGCTTGCTGTACAATGAACGAAAATGTACTTAATCTTTCTTTTCATTATTATTGTGATTTTTGAATTTATTCTGGAGTTTGTCGAATTTGACATCCATGGCGATGTTCACGCCAAAGAAGGATGCCACATACATGAGGCTCTGCCCGAAATACCAGAGGACGTTATCAGTCACGTCCTTGGAGAGGAAGTAGCTGATATAGACCAGTGCAATGGCAAATGCCAAGACTACCATGGCGCTGCCGTATTGAATTCTTTCTTTAGTCTGCTGCTGCATATTATCTTTTTTACTGCAAATATAATATGCAAATGGATGAAATAAAAATACGGCTTAACCAGAACAAACTGATTAAGCCGTCAAGATATGGTTATTAATTTTCGCAAGAGCTATTGATATTTGCTCCAATCAATGGCATCTTTCCGTTTCCATCCGTCATTGATGGTGTCATTGATGTGCTTCTGCACAGATAGATAGAACGCCTTGAAGTCCTGCAATGATGTGAACTCTCGATAGACTGGAGCATCTTCGCCACCCAGTTTGACCTTGTATGGTAGACTTTCTCCCTGCGTCTGCACTGCAAGATCATAAGCAGCTTTGTAATTAGCCTGGTTCTCGGCAGATAGCCAGACAAGCTGATTTTCGTATTTGAGACCGGACAGAATGGTTGTATTCGTCTGCTCATTGATAAACTCTGTGATGACTGATTTAATGACTTCGAGCTGAGGTTTAGCAAAGAACCGATGTTCGTAGTAGTCAGCAGATCCGTCATCCTTAATCTGCACATCGAATCTGATGCGCCAATAGCCTCTAACCGGATTAGTGCATTCTAAGAGCTGCACGTCAGGGCTACCGTTAATTTTTTCCATTTAGGTGAAAACATATTTGGTTTTACCGTTGCCAAAAGACATTGCCTTGATGGTTGTCTCAAATGGGAATCCGTCTTGCATCTCCCCAATTTGGCTAAGCACATTTTTCATTTCCTCCGAATTTGTAATAAACTTTTTCATTTGCCCCCCCATCTCTATTGACACGACACATCGATCTTCGCCTTCTCGTGTCTTGACACCGAGTTGGAAATCATGCACGATGATTTGCAGATTGACGAGATCTCTTATAGAGATTGTATCACCAGGAAAATACTTCTGCCCGTTGGCAGGTTTATAAGTGACCTTTAAGTCTTTGAATGATCTCATAGTTTTTTCTCCTATCAGTTTATTATTGAGATTAACGCAGTCGGCATGTTTCGTCATGCCCACGAATGTGGCAACGAGTTCATGACGACGTTTGCGCGATTTGATTTTCTTGATTTTAGCTGCGAATTTCTTCTTGATACGCTTGCGAACAAGAACATGATCAGGATAGATTTTATATCCGACAAAGTCAATACCTTCGGAAACCGGAAAAACTCTCTCGTTTGGTTTAATCTCGAAGCCAATAGCCTCGAGCATTTCGTGGATGGCATCTCTAATCACCCAGAGTTCCGCCTTGGACTCAGCAAGAACCAGGCCGTCGTCGCAATATCTGAAGTAATTCTTGACGCCAATCTCGTCTTTGAGAGGGTGATCGAGGTGGATGGACAGAATGAGATTTCCAGTTGCCTGTGATGAGCGTAAGCCGAAGCTGATGCCCGTCTCCAGCATATCGATGAGACTGCCAAGTATCTTCAGCAGGATCTTGTCCTTGAACACATGAGCGAATGCATCCTTAGCGACTTGGTGAGCCACATTATCATAGAAGTGCCTTATATCGAACTGATAGGCATATCTGAGATGTGGATTTTCTTTGAGGGCTTTGCTCACCTGCAGCATCGTGTCGTGTGTGCCTCGTCTCTTGATACTTGCCCCTGTTGTGCGAATGTATCGAGCGTGCAGGTGCTTATCCACGACATTCATAATTGCATTGCAGCCTATTCGTCTCTCCATGACGACAATCTGCAGTCTGCGATGCTTGCCATACTCATAGATATCGCGCTCACGGTATTCGGTCACCGTGAATGTGCCATCGGCTATTTCACGCTGAAGGTTGGCGATAACTTCCTCTCGATGTGCCAACAACTTTTTTCCTTCACGGCACTGCTTACGGGCGATGCCCCTAAGAACCTGGTCGAAGGAGCTGGACATATTGCCATGTTCGACGATTTCCTGTATTATGTTGCCTTCTCTGCGCATAGCCTTCCTTAATGGGGTCCGACTTCTTCGAATCCTTGAAGGACCTACCAAACTCTACCCACTCCTTGATTTTTCGCTCTGTGAGCGCGGCTCATCTCCCTCGGTCACTGCCTTGCCGACACGTCGGCTATGCCGTAGAACCGATTAAATAGTAGTTCAGACGCGACCCGTAGTTCGCATTCGAATTCGAGGCGTCGTTATTCGCATTCGTGTACGAGACACCGCCATTCGCATTCGCATTGTTGCAACCCCGAGCGAGCACACGGTCTTGGGAGACTCTGCCTTTCGCCTGCAAAGGTAATATATTTTTTTCTTATATATGCGAAAAACAAAAAAAAATCGACCGCCACAGGCGGTTTTTAATCACCTGCTGCATGTCGATTTTTCCGATTTTCGCTTTATGCAACTTCTCTTGCCGCTTTATATCTCGCTACGCTCGACGCTTTGACGAGCTTGCCGCGGAAGGCCAAGCGCGACCCGACAACCGTGCTCGTGTACGATGCGTCGTTATACGCATGCGAGTACGAGATGCCGCCATACGAGCTCGCATAGCCGCAGCCCCGAAAGAGCACACGGTAGGCAGAACCAGAAGTCCAATATGTATCGCCATAATATGTGCTTGCTGACCCTGATTTTGCACCAACACCAATGACATCACCATATTGTCCATGATAGACATTTGTAATCCAGATACCGTTATTTGATGATGATTTAATGTAGCGGACTTTGCCATCTGGCATGAATATGCGAACCATGTTTGAATGAGCACTGTCATTAGGCATGTCGCAGTTATCCATCATATCATATTTGTGTCCGTAGATATCCTCGTATCCGCAGCAACAGATGCTGTTTACCTGCTTGACGATGGTAGCTCCACTCTCTTCATCACCCTCCTGGTACCAGGCAAATTGATGCACGCCATAATCTACGATGCTATTCGTGATTGATGCATTGATTTGCCTGGCTGCATCAAAACCGATGGTATCAGTCATGCCGTGCGACATTGTCCCACCAGTCGTGCGCATATTGGTATGCGAGCCAGCACCGCACTGTTCCTGTGAGTTGCGACGGCCATACTTCATGTAGAAAAGGTTGGCGATGTCGCTATGCATGGAAAAGTCTATCTGCTGCATGCCTCGAAGGACAGAGTAATAATGAAAGTCTGACCACGCCATATTAGCGGTAGTCGAACCGCCAGAGACGCAAGCTCGGAGTTTGTCACCGACAACCGTGCTTCCGACAACAGCGCAGAGATATTCATCCACTTCAACCCAGTCTGGCTCCATATCTTCTATTTTGTCAGAATTGCTCAGCACGACCTTGTCGCCTGGTGTATTCTTATACACTGTTGCATATAGGGTCTTTGCTCCATCAGGTATATCCTTGATGATATACTGCCCTTTTTCAAATGTTTGGTTGATGGTAGGCACAATCACATTGCTGATGATGCTGCCATCCTCTGCGAGGAAGAGTGAGCAGGCCATGTTGGTGCCCGTCACAGTCGGGAATCTGACTCTGCTATATCCGCCAATATCAATCTTGATAACTGCATAACTGCTGTCTGACACGTATGACTCACTGAGTGTCTGCTTGTTTGCAGTCAGCTTATAGCCTTCACGCCAACCGCCCTTGGTCTGTTTAATCTCATCAATGCTCATCTGGATGGTATCAACAGAGACGGAAGGGACACCCTTGTTGACGCTCAGACAGTAATAATGCTTTTTGTTGAGGTAATCATTGATGCCCTTGAACCATTTGTGCGGTTCGAGCATCATGATATCTCCCTCTGTGCCGTCCAACTTGGCTGCAGTGCAGTCTCTGACCTGCTTGGCATCAGCATAGTAGTTGGAATTATCGTCATGCAGTGGATAGTAAGTTGCCTCACCATCCGTTTTGTTCATGACGGTATCTATTCCGCCCATCTTTACATTAGTCTGCGTAGGCATTTTGGTAATCTTGGCCAACACTCTGTGACGCTGACTCAAATATGCCTTGATATGACCTGATGGCTGATATGCATTGCCATATTTGTATCCAGTTTCGTT
The DNA here is from genome assembly GCF_003461825.1 of Prevotella sp. AM42-24. Taxonomy (NCBI): domain Bacteria; kingdom Pseudomonadati; phylum Bacteroidota; class Bacteroidia; order Bacteroidales; family Prevotellaceae; genus Prevotella; species Prevotella sp. AM42-24. The sequence continues at coordinate 20,309 of NZ_QTXV01000053.1, forward strand.
GTCGAGGTTGCTGACGTTTGCATCGTCTGCAACACTATCATCGAACTCCACCATGGTGTATGGTGGCTGCATGATGTTGAGTTCCGGATAATGCTGTTGGTATGTCTGGAACTCCACATCATCAATATATTGTGTGAGCTGGTATGATCCGACCAGACGGCAGGTATCCACATTGCCGCCAGTCTCGTCAACACCTCCCATCTCCATGTATTGACGCAGGAGTGATCCGTCACCCTCCTCGTTGATGCCTGTCACACGGAGGTATTTGACGTTAGGGCATTTGGCTCTGAGTGCCGTCCACTCGATGCCGGGGCAACTGTCAATGACGAGACGTGTGATGCTGTCCGTGCCCTCCAGTGTCAGATTATCAGCCTGCAGCTTCGGCAGATATTGCAGATCGAGTGTCTGCAATGTTGCAGGCAGAACCGCCTTGACAAGCGGTGAACCCTTGGCAAAGGTAACACCTGTGAGTGCTGTGTCTGATGCCTCGAAGGTCTCCAACTTGGTGTTGTGGGTGAGATCCATGCCAGTGAGCTGCGTGCTCTTCAGTCCGCCCATATTGAGAGATCGCAGGTTCTTGCAGCCATCCACTATCAGGTTGTTGAGCGTTGTCTGTGTGCCAGCGCAACTGATATCGAGTGTGGTGAGTGCCGTGAGGTTGCTCAGGTTGAGTGTCTGCAGGATAG